>NZ_JASCPO010000390.1:0-3168 GCF_029960145.1 Pseudomonas sp. PS01299
CCGGGCGTCTGAGTTGTTCGCCTGACTCGCACCGATCCCTGTAGGAGCTGCCGCAGGCTGCGATCTTTTGGTCTTGAAAATCAAAGTCAAAAGATCGCAGCCTGCGGCAGCTCCTACAGGTTGAGCGTCAAGTACAAAGTTGTGCGGTGTTCGCACGGTTTTCCCATCACTGGGTGTTTGATTGTGGAACGCGGTTCTAAATTGTTGCTGGAGTGACATTTCCAACAACAATCACAAAAGGATCGCGCCTTGACTCTCCCTCTCCGTATCGCCCCGATCGGCGCTGGCAACATGGGCCAGCAGCATTACCAGCACCTGCAAACCCTCGAAGAAGCCCGGTTGTGCGCAGTGGCCGATCCCGGCCCGCAGGCTCCCGCGCTGGCGGCGCAGTGGGGCGTGGCGTATTTCGCCGATCACCGGCAGATGCTGGAGCAGGCGCGGCCAGACGCGGTGATCGTGGCCAATCCGAATAACCAGCACGTCAGCACGGCGCTGGATTGCCTCGCCGCCGGGGTTGCGGTGCTGCTGGAGAAACCGGTGGGCGTGCATCTGGATGAGGCACGCGAACTGGTGGCGGCAGTCAAACGCAGTGGTGTGCCGGTGCTGGTCGGCCATCATCGGCGGCACAATCCGTTGATCGTGCGTGCCCACCAATTGCTGCGCAGCGGCGCGCTCGGGCGGCTGACCACGGTTACTGCACTGTTCCAGTTACGCAAACCCGACCGATATTTCGAGGTTCCGTGGCGCCGAGAACCGGGCGCGGGCCTGTTGCTGACCAACCTGATTCACGACCTCGATCTGCTGCGTCACCTGTGCGGTGAAGTGCAGGCGGTGCAGGCCGTCACCGACAACGCGGTGCGGGGTTTTGCCAACGAAGACAGCGTCGCGGTGTTACTGCAATTTGCCGGCGGTGCACTGGGCACGCTGAGCGGTTCCGATGCGGTCGCCGCGCCGTGGAGCTGGGAGCTGAATTCCGGAGAGAACCCGGCCTACCCGCGTCAGGTCGATCAGCCGTGTTATCTGCTGGCGGGCACCGCCGGGGCGCTGAGCATTCCGCAACTCAAGTGCTGGCATTACGCTGCCGATCAAGTCGATGCCGGCTGGCACGAACCGCTGATTGCGCAGCAAGAACGGTGTGAGGCAGGGGACGCGTTGCGGTTGCAGCTGCAACATTTTGTGCAGGTCGCGCGGCGTGAGGTCGAACCCTTGGTCAGTGCCGCCGATGCCGCGCGAACCCTGGCGCTGGTCGAGGCGATTCGCGAGGCGGCGGCCAGCGGCCGTGCCTGTTCCCCGGCAGCGGTCGAGGCTTGAGCATGAACGAACGAATCCTGTCTCTGGCCAGTCTCACCGTACTCGAGTTGTCACCGCCGCAAATGGTCGAGGTGGCGGCGCGTGCCGGTTACAGCCATGTCGGCCTGCGCCTGGAGCCGGCGACGCCGGAGGAATATCACTTTCCATTGGTGGCCGATGGCGGATTACGGCGTCAGACGTTGGCGCGTTTGCGCGACACTGGCATCGCGGTGCTCGATGTGGAAATCCTGCGTCTGAAACCGCAAACCGTGGTCGCCGATTTCGACAAGCTGCTGGCCGTCGGCGCGGAGTTCGGCGCCAGTGAATTACTGGTCGCCGGCAATGATCCTGACGAGCAACGGCTCACCGACAACTTTGCCGCCCTATGTGATCTGGCGGCGCCTTACGGCTTGCATCCGCATCTGGAGTTCATGCCCTGGACCGATGCGTGCAACCTCGAACAGGCGTTGCGCATCGTTGCCAATGCCGACCGGGAAAACGCCGCGGTGCTGGTCGATGCCTTTCATTTCGATCGCTCCGGCTCACGACTGGAGGATCTGGCCAGCGTTGCGCCCGTGCGCCTGCGTTATGCGCAATTGTGTGATGTGGCGGGACCGAGACCGGCGGACATGGCCGAGATCTTGCGTCAGGCTCGCAACGAACGGCGGTTTCCCGGCGAGGGCGATTGTGACCTGCACGGTTTGTTGCGCAGTCTGCCAGCTAATATTCCCCTGAGCCTGGAGATCCCCACGGTAAAACTGCTGGAGCAGGGCGTAAGCGGATTGCAACGAGCGCAGATGGCGCTCGACAGGACGCGGGAATTGTTGGCGCAGTTATAAGTCAGTTTTTGTGGCGGGGCGCCAGCGTCCTCGCCACTGTTTATTTTTCCTTCAGAGATATCCAATGACCGTCAGCACCCCGCTCTCCGGTGTCAACCAACCCTTCAAGGGGATCTTGCTGATTGTCGTGGCGACTTTCCTGTTCTCCAGCCACGATGCGCTGTCGAAATACCTCTCGGGTTTCTACCCGATCATCATGGTGGTATGGGCGCGGTATCTGGTGCACACCTTGCTGATGGCGGGGATTTTCCTGCCGCAGTCGGGGTTGCGTGTACTGCGCACCAAACGACCGCTATGGCAGTTGGCGCGGGCGCTGTGCCTGCTCGGCACCAGTCTGTTTTTCACCACGGCGCTGCTGTACATCCCGCTGGCCGAGGCCACCGCGGTCAACTTTCTCGCGCCGGTGCTGGTGACGGCGCTGTCAGTGCCGTTGCTCAAGGAACGGGTGACGCGCGGGCAGTGGATCGCGGTGATCTGCGGTTTTATCGGGGTGCTGATCATCGTCCATCCGGGAGGCGAGTTGTTCACCCCGGCGGTGCTGCTGCCATTCTGCTCGGCGTTGTTTTTCTGCTTCTATCAACTGCTGACGCGCAAGCTCAGTGAGGTCGACAGCCCGACCACCAGCAACTTCTTCGCTGGTCTGTGCAACACGCTGGTGATGAGTGCGCTGGTGCCGTTCTTCTGGCAGGTGCCGACCTTGTCACACGCCGTGTTGATGCTGGCGCTGGGCAGTTGCGGGATGACCGCGCACCTGTTTCTGACCCAGGCGTTCCGCCATGCCGCGCCGGCATTGCTGGCGCCGTTCGGCTACTGCCAGATCGTGTTTGCCGGGTTGTTGGGGTGGGTGGTGTTCAATCACACGCCGAGTCTGTTGACGGTGATCGGGATTGCGGTGATCTGCTGCAGCGGCCTGGCGGCGGCGTGGCAGCAGAGCCGCAGATGAGAGAGATAAATAACCCTGTGGGAGCGGGCTTGCTCGCGAAGGCGGTGGATCAGTCGACATCTTCAGTGACTGACTAAATGCTTTCGCGAGCAAGCC
>NZ_JASCPO010000391.1:0-3161 GCF_029960145.1 Pseudomonas sp. PS01299
GAGCAAGCCCGCTCCCACATTTGAAACACATTCCAATGTGGGAGCGGGCTTGCTCGCGAAGGCGATGGATCAGGCACTAAAGATATCGCGGATCAGCCTTGGGCCTCCCGCTCCAGCTCAGAGTCTACTTCGACAACCTTACCCTTGGTCTTCAGCTCACTGACAATCACCGCCGCGACAATCAACCCCGCGCCAACCAAGGCAATCGCCGGCAAGCGCTCCCCGGCGATTCGCCCGACGATCCCGGCCCAGACCGGCTCACCGGCATAGATCAAGGTTGCCCGGGTCGGCGAAACACTTTTCTGCGCCCAGTTCATCGCCACCTGAATCGCCGCACTCGCCGCGCCGAGTCCCAGAGCAGTCACCAGCAGCGTCCAGGAAAAATCCGGAAGTGCTTCCCCGGTCGGCACCACCAACAGAAACGACAGCACCGAGGTCGCCGCCAGTTGCACCACGGTCACCCGGCGTACATCGACTTGACCGGCATAGGTGCTGATCAGAATGATCTCGGCGGCAATCGCGATGGCACTGATCAGGGTGGCAATTTCGCCGGGGCTGAAATTCAACGACGCCCCGGACGGCCCGGACAGCAGCATCAGACCGGTAAACGCCAGCATGATGCCGATGCTTGGCATCAACCCCGGACGACGGCCCAGCACCAGCCATTGCAACAACGGCACGAAGGGCACGTACAGCGCGGTGATGAATGCCGACTGACTGCTCGGGATCGTTTGCAGACCAACCGTCTGCAAGCCGTAACCGAGCATGATCGCCACGCCGATGAACGATCCGGCCTTGAGCTCGAACAGGGTCAGTTCACGCAAGTGGCGCCAGGAGAACAGCGCGACGATGCAAGCCGCCGCCGCAAAGCGCAGGCCGACAAAGAACATCGGCCCACTGACGGTCATGGCGTGTTGCACCAGCAGGAACGTGCCGCCCCAGACCATGGTGATCAGCACCAGCACGCACTCGGCCTTGCTGAAACGGGAGAAGCGAAGAGGCGTGGGGGAGCTGTTCACTGACGTCATGTCCTTGCGCACTATAAAAGGCAGGACGCACAATGCGCCCAACGTTGCGCAGTATACTGCCCAACCCCACCGAGTGAGCAATATAGTGCACAAAGATTCCAGCCAACGGGCGTCCGTCCTGCAACACGTCAGTCACAACGTTCGGCGCCTGCGCCACGCTGCCGACATGAGCCAGACCGCGCTGGCGGAAAAGTCCGGCGTCAGTCGGCGCATGCTGGTGGCGATCGAGGCCGGGGAAAAGAATGTCAGCCTGACCACCCTCGATCGCGTTGCCGAAGCGCTCGACGTGGCCTTCAGCGACCTGATCCAGGCCCCCGATGCACGCGATACCAGCCGCATCAACGAGGTGGCGTGGGCCGGGGTGATTCCCGGGAGCAAAGCGGTACTGCTATCCAAGGCCACCGCCACCCGTGAAGTCGAACAATGGGAATGGTGTCTGCAACCGGGCGAGGTCTATCCGTCGCAACCCGACGCCGATGGCTGGAGCGAGCAGATTTATGTGTTCGAAGGTTGCCTGACGCTAACGGTGGGTGATGTGACCAATACCATTGCGAGCGGCGAGTTTTTCATGTTTGCCAGCAACCAGCCCCATGGCTATCGCAATGACGGGCCGGTGGCGGTGCGCTTTGTGCGCAATGTGGTGATTTGAATGAGTCAGAACGCAGACATCCTGATCATCGGCGGTGGCCTCAGCGGCACGATGCTGGCCGTGCAACTGCTGCGACTGCCCGGCCAGCGTCGGATCCTGATCATCGAACCGCGCGCCGAACTCGGTCGCGGTGAAGCTTACAACGCCGTCGAACTGGGCCACACGCTCAACGGCAATGCGGCGCGCATGAGTGTCGACCCCGATAACCCCGATGATCTGACTCAATGGCTGACCGCGCACATCGCTGCCGGTGGCTGGCCGGAATCTGCCGAGCAGAATGTGCCGATCAGTGAGCTGTTCCCGCCACGTGGCTTGTTTGGCGTGTATGTGCAGCAGCGTCTGGCCGAGGCGCGCGTCGTTGGTGCGCAGCATGGTTCGACCGTCGAGCACGTTCGCGCTGAAGTCGTCGATCTGCAAACTGATGCGGATTCGGTGCAAATGAGCTTGAGCAATGGGCAGACTCTGCGCGGCGCCTATGCCGTGCTCGCTACGGGCATGTTCCCCGCCGCGCGCACACCGCAGAAAGAGTCCAGCGGCCTGAACGCCGCAGCGCTTGATCCGTGGGATGTCGCCGCCATGCGTCAGCTCGATCCGCAGTCGACTGTGCTGATCATCGGCTCCGGCCTGACCATGGTCGATGCCGTGGTTTCACTGGAGCAGGCCGGTCATCGCGGGCCGATCGAAGTGTTTTCCCGTCACGGTTTGCTGCCCCATGTGCGTCGACAACCGCCGGTGTGGGTGGATTTTCTTGCCGAAGATCAGAGCATTCGCACACCTCGACAGTTGTTGCGCGAGCTGCGCAGGCATTGCCGCGAGGCGATCGCTCAGGGCATCGATTGGCAGGCGCCGCTGGACACGGTGCGGGCCCATATCGGACGGCTGTGGAGTCAGGCGACTGACGTGCAGCGTCGACAATTCGTACGCCATGTGCGGCCGTGGTGGGAGAGTCATCATCACCGGTCGCCGCCGCTGAGTGCAGCATTGGTTGAGCGCTTGCACAACGAAGGACGGTTGCGGATTCAGGCGGCGTTGTTCAAAGGGCTTGAGCCGATGACGGGCGAGGGTGTGAGCATTCGAATTCGGCGTCGGGGCGAGGTAGAAACCTGTGTGGTACAGGGGGCAGCGCTGATCAATTCCAGCGGCATCGAGTACGACTGGCGCCGCGTCGCGCGACCGCTGCCGCAGCAGTTGCTGGCGCGTGGGCTGGTGCGTCCGGGGCCGTTGGCGTTGGGGATTGCAGCGGCGGTGGACGGGGCGGTGCTGGATGCTGAAGGGCAGGCCGGCAGCCGATTGTTCGCGATGGGGCCACCGTTGCGCGGGATGTGGTGGGAGAGCACTGCGGTGACGGATGTGGCGTTGCAGGCGAAGGCGCTGGCGGCGCGGCTGGTGGAATGAAAGCAGACCGGCTTGCACAGATCCCTGTAGGAGTGAGCCTGCTCGCGATAGCGGTGGGTCTTTCACCTCATTGCTGAAGGGGCTGACGC
>NZ_JASCPO010000392.1:0-3141 GCF_029960145.1 Pseudomonas sp. PS01299
CGATCGCGGGGTGTCAATCAGCATTGATGTTGAATGACACACCGCGATCGCGAGCAGGCTCACTCCTACAGTTGTTTTAGGGTGTATTCAAAATCAGGCTCAAACATCAGATTCCTGATGCGGCTTGAACCCTTGGCCCTCTCGGCGCATCTTTATTCTTCGCACAACAAGAATAAGGAACCGTCATGTTCGATATCAGCACGTTCCCCAAAGCCGATGCCGTCCGCCGGGCTGCGCAGTTGAGTCAGGACGACTATAAGCGTCTGTACCGCGAATCCATTGAACACCCCAGCGCCTTCTGGGCCGAACAGGCCACCCGCTTCCTCGACTGGAGCACACCGTGGCAGACCGTTCAGCGTTACGACCTGAAAACCGGTGAAGCGTCCTGGTTTGCCGGCGGTCAACTGAACGTCAGTTACAACTGCATCGACCGTCACCTCGCCCAGCGCGGCGAGCAGACTGCGATCCTCTGGGAAGGTGACGACCCGGCCGAATCAGCGCAGATCACCTACAAAAAACTTCACCATCACGTCTGCCGTCTGGCCAATGTGCTGAAAAGCCGTGGGGTGAAAAAAGGTGATCGGGTGTGCATCTACATGCCGATGATCCCCGAGGCGGCCTACGCCATGCTCGCCTGCGCGCGGATCGGCGCGATTCACTCGGTGGTGTTCGGCGGCTTCTCCCCGGACTCCTTGCGTGACCGCATTCTCGATGCCGACTGCCGCACCGTGATCACCGCCGATGAAGGCGTACGCGGCGGCAAGTTCGTGCCACTCAAGCACAACGTCGACAAGGCCCTGCAAAGTTGTCCGGACGTCAGCACCGTCGTCGTAGTCGAGCGCAGCCAAGGCAAAGTCGATTGGGTCGAAGGCCGTGACCTCTGGTATCACCAGGCCGTGCGTGACGTCAGCGATGACTGCCCGCCGGAGCCAATGGATGCCGAGGATCCGCTGTTCATCCTTTACACCTCCGGCAGCACCGGCAAACCCAAGGGCGTGCTGCACACCACTGGCGGCTACCTGCTGCAAGCGGCGATGACCTTCAAATACGTGCTCGATTACCGCGATGGCGAAGTGTTCTGGTGCACCGCCGACGTCGGCTGGGTGACCGGCCACAGCTACATCGTCTACGGCCCGCTGGCCAACGGCGCGACCACGCTGATCTTCGAAGGCGTGCCAAGTTATCCGAGCACCTCGCGCTTTTGGCAGGTGATCGACAAACACAAAGTGAACATCTTCTACACCGCACCGACCGCCCTGCGTGCGCTGATGCGCGAAGGTGCCGGGCCGCTGCAGGAAACGTCGCGCCAAAGCCTCAGATTGCTCGGCAGCGTCGGTGAGCCGATCAACCCGGAAGCGTGGGAATGGTACTTCAACGTGGTCGGCGAGCAGCGCTGCCCGATTGTCGATACCTGGTGGCAGACCGAAACCGGCGGGATCATGCTCAGCCCGTTGGTCAGTGCACAACGCATAAAACCGGGTTGCGCCACGCAGCCGATGTTCGGCGTGCAACCGGTGCTGCTCGATGAGCACGGCAAGGAGATCAAAGGCGCCGGCAGCGGCGTGCTGGCGATCAAATCCAGCTGGCCGGCGCAGATCCGCAGCGTCTACGGCGACCCGCAACGGATGGTCGACACCTACTTCAAGCCCTACCCCGGCTACTACTTCACCGGTGACGGCGCACGCCGCGACGAGGACGGCGACTACTGGATCACCGGACGCATCGATGACGTGATCAACGTCTCCGGCCACCGCATCGGCACCGCCGAAGTGGAAAGCGCGCTGGTGCTGCACGACAGCATCGCCGAGGCGGCCGTGGTCGGTTACCCGCACGACGTCAAAGGCCAGGGCATCTACGCCTTCGTCACCCCCATGAACGGCGTCGAACCGAGCGATGAGCTGAAGAAAGAATTGCTCGCCCACGTCAGCAAGGAAATCGGCAGCTTCGCCAAACCGGACCTGATCCAGTGGGCGCCGGCCTTGCCGAAAACCCGTTCAGGCAAGATCATGCGGCGGATCCTGCGCAAGATCGCCTGCAACGAACTTGACAGCCTCGGCGACACTTCGACCCTGGCCGATCCGAGCGTGGTCCAGGGCCTGATCGACAAGCGCCTGAATCAGTAACATCTCCGGCGCGGCCAACCGCCCGCGCCCGTCCACCCGCAATGAGTTGTCATGGAATTCATCCGCAGCCGTATCGAACAGCAACTCATGAGCCTGACCGGGCTGTCGCTCGGTCAGCTTGACCTGGAAAATCCCAAGGGCGATCCCGGGCTGTTCGGCCCGGACTCGATCAGTTGGCAAGTGCACGGCGATTTCAGCAGCATGCTGATCGGCGGCATCAGCGCGTTGTTGCTGCAAGCCCTGCATCCGCTGGCGCTGGCCGGGGTCTGGGACCATTCGAATTTTCGTCAGGACATGCTCGGTCGTTTGCGCCGCACCAGTCAGTTTGTCTCCGGCACCACCTTCGGCTCGCGCCGTGACGCCGAATGGCTGATCGACAAAGTGCGCAGCATTCACCTGCAGGTGGTCGGTACCGCGCCGGATGGCCGGCCGTATGCCGCCAGCGATCCGGACCTGCTGACCTGGGTGCATGTGGCCGAGGTCAGCAACTTCCTCACCGCACATTTGCGTTACCGCAACCCGCAATTGTCGGCGGCGGATCAGGATCGTTACTACGCGGAAATCGCCGTGGTCGCCGAGCGCCTGGGTGCGCGGCATGTGCCGAAATCGCGGCAGGCCGTGGCTGACTATCTGCAATGCATGCGCCCGCAACTGCTCTGTGATGAGCGCAGCCGCGAAGTCCTGCGCCTGCTGCTCGATGCCCCGGCCCCGAGCGTGCTGGCCCGACCGTTTGGCGACTTGATGATGAAGGCCGGCATCGATCTGTTGCCGGACTGGGCCAGCGCCATGTTCGGCATACGGCAGAATCCGCTGCAACGCCAGTTGATCCGAGCCAGCGTGAAGCGCAGTGCGCCGATGCTGCGCTGGGCGATGCGCAACGGTTCGGTGCAGCGCGCCAAACGCCGAATGGGACTGCTGACCTGATTTATACACAGAACCTGTGGCGAGGGAGCTTGCTCCCGCTGGGTTGCGCAGCGACCCTCGGAATGTTGCGAGCGCTTCGCACTCGAGCGGGAGC
>NZ_JASCPO010000393.1:0-3135 GCF_029960145.1 Pseudomonas sp. PS01299
GCCCCCCCCTGTAGGAGCTGCCGAAGGCTGCGATCTTTTGATGTTGCTTTTAAAAAACAAGATCAAAAGATCGCAGCCTTCGGCAGCTCCTACAGGGAGTCATTCTTCCAAAGTACCTTGATCGGAGTTCCATCTGATGCCCGAAACCCCACCCAATCCGCCAGTCACAGAATCGGTATCGCCTTACGAATCCCTCAACTCCAGAAAACTCCACGAAGCCGCCGAACGCGCCCTCGACCATTACCTCGCACCCGCGCAAATCATGGCCACACCCTACACCCCCAGCAGCATGTTCCTGGTCAACCCACAAACCGATACCGAATCCCTGCTGGCCAACGCCTGCGAATCCCTGGCCTCGGCCACGGTCATGCTCGGTGATTTCGCCGGCACGCTGGAGGGGCCGAGTCGTAATACGGTGTTGGGCATTGCGCAGGTGGTGATGCTGGGGGAGTTGGCGGTGAATCAGGTGCTGGATAATGTTGTGCCCAAGGAATAGGTGCTGACAGTTCTGGCCTCTTCGCGAGCAAGCCCGCTCCCACAGTGGATCTGCGTTAGTCACAGGTTATGTGTCCGGCAAAGATCCATTGCAGGCGTGAGCCCGCTCACCCTTATCCCGCTTACTGCTCACCCGCGCCCTAACATCTCTGAGTTCAAAGCGACAGGTTTATTAGCTTTTGAAAGAGACTGACGTCAGCAAAAGCTGCTGGTGGGCATCACTTGCTTCGGACTCCATCACGAATTTGATTGTGTCGAACGCTTCGCCGTTAATTGGGGCTACTTCCCTCACAATATTACTTTCGCCATCGCCGATGTAGAGCACTGTTAAGCCCACCACTTCATTTCTCTGTAAGAACTCAAGCTGGACGTGAAAAAGATGTCCGAAGGAGTTGACAACCCTCCCTATTATTTTCGCACTCTTGGCGCTCCCATGGTTCAGCGCTAAGGAGTACGTCATTAAGCCTGGAGCATAAAGGGGCGAAAGATAACTCCACAAAGCATACCCCGGACTATTGCTCGCCCCAATCCTATGTCTCCTTTCCCAATTCCCGTTGCTTGTAATCATCGTTACTTTGGTGTGCGTTCCCTCGAGGGATTCACCTGGGTGCTCGACTAGTTTTTCCCGTGGATATGACTGAAAGTCTTCAACGAGGTCAACGAGATCGGCCACAGTCAACGTCCACTCTTCCGACTCCGTTCCGCTGCCATACAACGCCTTGGCTTTGAACACATGCTTCGTACGTGTCAGCCCGGTCAGTTCAACAGTCCATATACCTTTGTCATCGGCCTTGGGCTTTTTGCCAGTGGAGGTAGCACCGTCGAAGATTTCCACTTCCTGCCCTACAGCTGCGGTGCCCTCAAGCGTGATCGAGGTGTCGCCAGTCGTGCCGCCCGGGAGAATCTCATTCCCTTTGGAGTCTTTCGATCCGGTAATTTCTGGCCGCACATCCTCAATCGCTTTGATCGTATAAGTGCGCACTGGAAACGCCACCGCCTCACTCTCCACCGTGCTCTGACCAAGCGCCGCTTTGAACGCCAATTCCAGATCGCTGCCATCCTGCAGAGCTTTGAGCTCATCGGCTGGAAGCGGAGCAGTGAAGAACCGGTCAGCAATCCAGTCGGGGGTGGTGCCGGCCGTCGGCGCGCTCCAGATCTCGCGCAGGTAGGCGCTGCCGTCGGCATTGGTCCCGTGCAAGCGCAACCAGACGTACTGGCCGAGGGCGATCAGCGGCCAGTCACCCATGCGTACGGAAGCTTGGGTCAGGTTGCCGGTATGCAGTTCCGGGCCGGCGCCGTCGTTGTCGGCCTGCTCGATGGTGGGGCTGGCCAGCGCGCTCTGCGGCATTGCTTGCACCGTCAGGTCAAATACCCGGGACGGTGTTGGATGACCATCAATGATGACGACGTAGGAGACTTTTACCCGCTTACCCAGATTGAACGCCACCACGCTGTTGGGGATCGCAAACTCAAGCCCTTCGCTTACCGCACGCGGCGCTGAGGTGTGCGACCCACCGGCCGGCGTGCCGTCAGCGCCAGTCCAGGTGACGCTGATTTCATGGTTTGGCAGCAACGCGGTGTTGTCCGGCACCACGATGGTCAAGGTGTCCCTGACCAGCAGCGGGTTGAGTGCGCTGTCGCCGTTGTTCTCCTTGATAGAGGGGGCGAGCAGTTCCAGCGCGACGCCCACGGTGAACACCAATGGATTCGAGAGGCTGGTCTCATTTGTGGCATGGCGCCAGAGCTGGTAGCGGACGGTGATCTTGCCGCCGCGGTTCGGTTCGATGTGTTGGGCGACGAAGGCGGCGTCCAGGTTGATGACCCAGTCTTGCTGGGCGGTTACGGCATTGAATGTGCGGGACCCGGGTTCCTCGCCGGAGATGTCGCCCACCCACTTCCAGGTGGCCTCGTCGTTGGCTACCCATGGCTTCACCACAGGCCTGGGGATGGTCAGTCTACTGGTACCGCCGGGCAGTGTGGCCGGGTCGAGGAAGCCGTTCGCCACCCCGAGGACAATGGGTGCGTCCAGCTCGAATTTCGGTTCACCCACATTGAGCAATTTCGTGTGCAGCGACTCGCGTCTGAGGATCTCGTCGCCCTCGGCTATCAGCAGGTCGTACCACCCCTTCAGGGTTCCGCCGTCAAGGAGCTTGAGGTTGTAGTCATCGACGGTGATGACAAAACCTTCGGGATTCTCGACTTCATCCTCCTCGGGAATGTGCCACTCCAACTCAGGCAGGAAGGTGCTGCCGTCCGGACGTTTACCCAACAGGAACAGCTCAATGCCCATGCCGTACTCGATGGCCGGATCGAACGGAATGCGGACGTTGATGGGGGTCTTCGTGGGATCGATGAAGTCACCCTCGGCTTCTTCGATGATCGGTGCGGCCAGGCGGTGGGCTGCGCCGGTGACTTGTACAAACTGCCCTTTTGAGCGTAACGGGTCACTGCTGCCGCTGCGTTCCAGCCGATAGAAGAAACTGACCTGGGTATTGACCAGTTTGCGCACGGCCGCAATGGACAGCTTGAACTCGTAGTTATGCGGGATATTGTCGACGGTCTGGGGCAGGGCGGTGACTTCGACTTTTTCGCCCTCCAGGGTGGTGCCGAGCATGGTCAAGTGAATGATGTCATCCATCT
>NZ_JASCPO010000394.1:0-3116 GCF_029960145.1 Pseudomonas sp. PS01299
CGCGATAGCAGTGTGTCAATCAACATAAATATCGACTGGCACACCGCTATCGCGAGCAGGCTCACTCCTACAGTTTTTGACTGTATTCCAATTCGAATTCTGCGAGGTTTCACCGGATGAGAATCCTCGGCATCCTTTGCCTGCTCCTGACCCTCAGTGGTTGCAGTTCGTTATTGTTCTACCCCGAACCGGGCCAGATCTTCACCCCGGAAAAAGCCAGGCTCGAATACCGCACCGTCACATTGGTCACGGCGGATGGCTTGAAGCTGAACGCCTGGTGGCTACCGGCCAAACCTGGCGTCGAAGTCAAAGGCACAGTCCTGCACCTGCACGGCAACGGCGGCAACCTGCCGATGCACCTGGGCGGCAGTTGGTGGTTGCCGAAAAACGGCTATCAGGTGCTGCTGGTGGACTATCGCGGGTATGGCTTGTCCGAGGGCAAGCCGAGCCTGCCGGCGATCTATCAGGACATCGACGCCGCGTTCGCCTGGCTCGACAAGGCGCCAGAGGTCAAAGGCAAGCCGCTGATCCTCCTCGGCCAGAGCCTCGGCGGCTCGATGGCCGTGCATTGGCTGGTGCAGCACCCGGAGCGGCAGAAGCAACTCAAGGCCTTCGTGCTCGACGGTGTGCCCGCCAGTTATCGCAGCGTCGGGCAGTATGCCCTCAGCACGTCTTGGCTGACCTGGCCGTTGCAGGTGCCGCTGTCGTGGCTGGTGCCGGATAGCGACAGCGCGATCAACTCGATGCCGCAGCTCACGGGCGTGCCGAAACTGATCTTTCACAGCATCGATGACCCGCTGGTGCCAATGGCCAACGCCATCCGCCTGTATCAGGCAGCGCCGCCACCGCGCGTGCTGCAGCTGACCCGCGGCGGCCACGTGCAGACCTTTGGCGACCCTGTCTGGCGCCAGGTGATGCTGCGCTATCTGGAAGATCCCGAACATTTCAAAGGCCTGCGCCGCCTCGGCGAGATCCCGAACTACCCGCAACCCTCGAATTCTGAAGATGAGAGTCCGCAATGACTGAAGAACGTAACGCCATCCCGCTGATCATCACCGGTATCTGCAGCATCCTCGGCACCGTCGGCGCCCTGTGGTACTACGGTTACCTGCACTTCGCCAAACCCGAGGATGCGCTGCTGCTCAACGAATTCACCATGCTCAAGACCGTGCCGGGCGAAGACTACAAAGTCTCGCTCGACCCCGCGCCGCAAGTGGCGCAGTGCATCGATGGCGTGCTGGTGCTGTTCGACACCGAGCAGAAAGGCCTGACCGGGGTGCTGATCAATGCGCAGAAAAAAGCCGTGCGCTGCATGGGCCAGGAAACCCCACAAAAACTCGAACCATAACCCGATAAAAACTGTGGGAGCGGGCTTGCTCGCGAAAGCGGTGTGTCAGTCACTCTATATTCCGACTGATCTACCGCTTTCGCGAGCAAGCCCGCTCCCACAAGGGGGGAATGTGTAAGGCCAAAAAAAGCCCCGCCTGATCACTCAGGCGGGGCTTTTGCGTTAGCGCGTGTTGCTTAGTTCGAGCTGACCGCCGAACGTGGCATCACTGGCTGGTTGTCGTTGGAAATGGTCACTTCCACACGACGGTTCATCGCACGACCAGAAACGCTGCTGTTATCAGCAACCGGGTATTCCTTGCCATAACCCTGAACCACGATGCGCGAAGGATCTACGCCCATCTTGATCAGAGCGACTTGTACCGAGGTCGCGCGACGCTCGGACAGCGACTGGTTGTACGAAGCCGCGCCGGTGCTGTCGGTGTAACCCTCGACGATCACTTTGCGATCAGGGTTTTCCTGAAGGAATTGCGCCAGTTTGTTGATGTTCACCAGACCGCTGGATTTCAGGTCAGCCTTGTTGGTGGCGAACAGCACGTCACCGAAAGTCACCAAGGTACCGCGATCGGTCTGCTTGGCGTTCAGGCTCTGCTGCAGTTGTTTGATCTGCTGATCACGAGCGTCCAGACGCGCCTGAGCACGTTGCGCGGCAGCGTTTTTCAGGTTGTTTTCAGCGGTGCGCAGGGCGATGGTCTGCTTGGCCACTTCCACGCGCTGGTTGGTCAGGTAGGCCAGTTGGTCAACCTTGGCTGCGTCTTGCTTGTCCAGATAAGCCTTGTCGGCCTTGTCCAGGTAATCGCTGGCGTCCTTGGTTTCCAGGGCAGCGACTTTGCTTGCCTGTGGGTTGGCCTGCAGGCCGGCGTAGTTGGTGCGCGCCTGTTCCAGGTTCGGGTTAGGCGGAGTGGAGCAGGCAGCCAGGGCAACGCTTGCGGCCAGAAGAGCGGGGATCATCAGTTGCTTACGCATAATTTGTCGTCCTTTCTATCGATAAAAGTTTCAGCTTTGCGATTCTGGATGCGCGCTTACTGCACGGTGCGCTGACTTTCCTGACGCAGTTCCTGAACACCTTTCTGGGAATCCTTCACAGCCTGTTCGGCCTTGGCAGCCTGAGCCTTGCGTTCTGCTACGCGAGCGTCCCATTCGGCTTGCTCGGCGAGGGTGCGAGCCTGCTCATACTTCTTGTCGTGCATGGCAATTTCGGCTTGCTTGAGCTTGTCCTGAGCCTGCTTCATTTCCACTGCAGCGAACTCGGTACCACCGGCGCTGACGGCGCTGTTGACGGCCGATTGAGTCACGGCGTACTGCTCGGTCGGCGGGTTACCGGCGCAACCGGCCAGAACGAAGCTGGTACCGATAGCCAGAGCAGCCAGTTTCAGACCGCGCAGGTGGGAGAACGAGGTTTGGGTCTTCATGGTCTTCAACTCCATTGTTTAACTCCTGATAAAACCGAAAATCCATCCTGGTCGAGGAGCCGCAAGCGTCGTGTAAAAGCGCGTTTTTGAAACGCTCGTTCCAGGCGTGGTTACAGCTTCCGACCGGAGGCGTTTTTCAAAAGTTCAGAAAAGATGGCCTATCGCCAAAATTTTTTTTGACCAAACGGACAAGGCTCTAAACCGGGAACTTTGGAGGCGGGGAGAGGTACGCGCGGGGGAAAGTCAGAAAACTTTTCAAAAGGAAACACGATCCTGTAGGAGTGAGCCTGCTCGCGATAGCAGTGTGTCAGTCAGCATCAAAAGCCACAGATACACCGCTATCGCGAGCAGGCTCAC
>NZ_JASCPO010000395.1:0-3113 GCF_029960145.1 Pseudomonas sp. PS01299
GGGCTTGCTCGCGAAGACGGTCTGTCAGTTGCGGATACGTCGACTGATACACCGCTTTCGCGAGCAAGCCCGCTCCCACAAAAAAGCATCACATCCGGAACACGCCGAAGCGGCTCGGTTCGATAGGCGCGTTCAACGACGCGGACAAGGCCAGGGCCAGCACATCGCGGGTCTGCGCCGGGTCGATGACGCCGTCGTCCCACAGCCGTGCGCTGGAGTAGTAGGGGTGACCCTGCTCTTCGTACTGGTCGAGGATCGGTTGTTTGATCTCGGCTTCCTGCGCGGCGCTGAAGGCTTGGCCGCTGCGTTCGGCCTGCTCGCGCTTGACCTGCACCAGCACGCCCGCCGCCTGCTCGGCACCCATCACGCCGATGCGCGCATTCGGCCACATCCACAGGAAGCGCGGATCGTAAGCGCGCCCGCACATGCCGTAGTTACCGGCGCCGAAACTGCCGCCGATGATCACGGTGAATTTCGGCACTTTGGCGCAGGCCACAGCGGTCACCAGTTTCGCGCCGTGCTTGGCGATGCCGCCGGCCTCGTATTTCTGGCCGACCATGAACCCGGTGATGTTCTGCAGGAACAGCAGCGGAATGCCGCGCTGGCAGGCCAGTTCGATGAAGTGCGCGCCTTTTTGCGCGGCTTCGGCGAAGAGGATGCCGTTGTTGGCGAGGATCGCGATCGGGTATCCATGCAGGTGCGCAAAACCGCAGACCAGGGTAGTGCCGAACAGCGCCTTGAACTCATCGAACACCGAACCGTCGACCAGCCGCGCAATCACTTCGCGCACGTCGAATGGCTGTTTGGCGTCGGCCGAAACCACACCGTACAACTCGTCGCTGGCGTACAGCGGCGCAATCGGCGTGCGCTGCTGCACTTCGCCGAGCTTGCGCCAGTTGAGGTTGGCGACGCTGCGGCGGGCGAGGGCGAGGGCGTGCTCGTCGCTCTCGGCGTAATGGTCGGCCACGCCGGAAATCTTGCAGTGCACGTCGGCACCGCCGAGGTCTTCTGCGCTGACCACTTCACCGGTCGCGGCTTTCACCAGCGGTGGGCCGGCGAGGAAGATCGTCGCCTGATTGCGCACCATGATTGCTTCGTCCGCCATCGCCGGCACATAGGCACCGCCTGCGGTGCAGGAGCCCATGACCACGGCGATCTGCGGAATGCCCATCGCGCTCATGTTGGCCTGGTTGAAGAAGATCCGGCCAAAGTGCTCGCGATCCGGGAACACTTCGTCCTGACGCGGCAGATTGGCGCCGCCCGAGTCCACCAGATAGATGCACGGCAGGCGGTTCTGCTGGGCGATGGTCTGCGCGCGCAGGTGTTTTTTCACGGTCAGCGGGTAGTACGAGCCACCTTTCACCGTCGCGTCGTTGGCGACGATCATGCACTCGACGCCTTCGACCCGGCCGATCCCGGCAATCACCCCGGCGGCTGGCACGTCTTCGCCGTACACGGCGTGGGCGGCGAGCTGGCTGATCTCGAGAAACGGCGAGCCCGGATCGAGCAGGCGGTTGATGCGTTCGCGCGGCAGCAACTTGCCCCGCGAGGTGTGACGTTCCTGGGCTTTCGCGCCGCCGCCCAGCGCCACTTGGGCGAGCAGGGTGTGCAGCGCGTCCACCTGTTCAAGCATCGCCGCGCTGTTGGCGGCGAACTCCGCTGAGCGGGGGTTGAGCTGGGTATGCAGGATAGCCATGTGCAGCTCCGTTTAGCGGGTTTCGTTGAACAGTTCGCGGCCGATCAGCATGCGCCGGATCTCACTGGTGCCGGCGCCGATTTCGTACAGCTTGGCGTCACGCAGCAGACGTCCGGCCGGGAATTCGTTGATGTAGCCGTTGCCGCCAAGAATCTGGATCGCGTCGAGGGCCATTTGCGTGGCGCGCTCGGCGGTGTAGAGGATCACCCCGGCGGCGTCCTTGCGCGTGGTTTCGCCACGCTCGCAGGCCTGAGCGACTGCATACAGGTAGGCGCGGCTGGCGTTGAGCTGGGTGTACATGTCGGCGACTTTGCCCTGGATCAGCTGGAATTCGCCGATGCTCTGGCCGAACTGCTTGCGATCGTGGATGTACGGCACGATCAGGTCCATGCACGACTGCATGATCCCGGTCGGGCCGCCGGACAGCACCACGCGCTCGTAATCGAGGCCGCTCATCAGCACTTTCACGCCGCCATTGAGCACGCCGAGGATATTTTCTTCTGGCACTTCGACGTCATCGAAGAACAGCTCGCAGGTGTTGGAACCGCGCATGCCGAGCTTGTCGAACTTGTTGCTGCGGCTGAAGCCTTTCCAGTCGCGCTCGACGATGAACGCGGTGATGCCGTGCGGGCCTTTTTCCAGGTCGGTCTTGGCGTAGATCACGTAGGTGTTGGCGTCGGGGCCGTTGGTGATCCAGGTCTTGCTGCCATTGAGCACGAAGCGGTCGCCGCGTTTGTCGGCGCGCAGTTTCATCGAAACCACGTCGGAACCGGCGTTCGGCTCGCTCATGGCGAGTGCACCAACGTGTTCGCCGCTGATCAGCTTCGGCAGGTATTTGGATTTCTGTTCGTGGTTGCCGTTGCGGTTGATCTGGTTGACGCAGAGATTGGAGTGCGCGCCGTAGGACAGCGCCACGGAAGCCGAGCCGCGGCTGATTTCTTCCATCGCCACCACGTGCGCCAGGTAACCCAGGCCCGCGCCGCCGTACTCTTCCGGCACGGTGATGCCGAGCAGGCCCATGTCACCGAATTTGCGCCACATGTCGGCCGGGAACAGGTTGTCGCGGTCGATCTGCGCGGCGCGTGGGGCGATCTGATCGGCGACGAAGGACTGAACCTGATCGCGCAGCATGTCGATGGTTTCACCGAGGGCGAAGTTCAGGGATGGGTAGCTCATGGGTCACCTTTTGGCTTTTTTGTAGGGTGGGGAGGGCGGTCGAACGGCTCTCACCTTTACGTTAACGTAAGCCTGTGACGAATGGCTGTCAATCACCCTTTACGTTAACGTCAACATAGGCGAGAGTAGGACCAGTTCAGGATTGAAGCGGAGTGCTTTTGGTGGGAGCGGGCTTGCTCGCGAATGCAGTGTGTCAGCCTATACATCTGGCGACTGATCCTCCCCATTCGCGAGCAAGCCC
>NZ_JASCPO010000396.1:0-3111 GCF_029960145.1 Pseudomonas sp. PS01299
GGCGTCCTGTCAGTCAGTGATTCATCACTGACCCACCGCTTTCGCGAGCAAGCCCGCTCCCACAGAGGATTTTCAGTGTGACTGACACCGCTGATCTGAAGCCTTTGCGCGCCCGGCACTTGCCCCGGACCTGACAGTCAAAACTGTGTCGGCTGCGCTGTCCTGCTGCGGCCGTGGGTCTTTCAGGAGGCCGTCATGGGTATTTCAAAACTGTTACGTCGAGTGCTGCTGGGAGCGGTGCTCGGTTCAGGCCTGTCCGGGTGTTATTACTATGCCGGTCCCTACGATACTTATCCCGCCACGTCTTATTATCCAGGGTATTACTCGCCGTATTACTACGGCGGATATTACGGACCGCGTTACTACGGCGGTGCTCATTATTACTACGGCGGCTACGGCTACCGCGGCGGTTACGGACGCGGTTATCACGGCGGCGGCTATCACGGCGGGCACCACTGATCGGCGGCTGAATGACAGTGGTTTCCAAATGAACAGGATTTCATCAATCACATGTTTCAACTTGTTACGGAAGCGCACCAGATTCGGAAAACGCTGTCAGATGTTTCGTCAGTCACCGAATAACCGACTGATGCCTGCCAGCGTCGCTGGTGTGGCTACCCGCGGTCCAGGAGGCCGCCATGTATCGACGAATTCTTCTACTTGCTGCGATGATGTTTTCCGTTGCCGGTTGCGCTCCCTACTCCTACGCAGACAGTTATTACAGCTCGGAGGTCTACACCTCACCCGCTCCGGCGTACTACAACACTGGCGGCACCTATTACAGCGGCGGCAGCACCTATTACTCGGCCCCGCGTTACTACCAGGCGGCCCCGCGTTACTACTCGGCGCCGCGTTACTACCAGCCAGCGCCACGCTACTACGAGAGCCGCCGCTGGCACGACAACGATCGCGGTCGCTGGGACGGTCACCGTGGTGGGGGTTGGGATCGTGACCGGGGTGGGCGTGATCATCACGGTAACCGCGGTGACCACGGCGGGCGAGGCGGTCGCTGGTAATCATCCGCAAACAAAAAAGCGGCGCATTGAGCGCCGCTTTTTTTGTGCCTGCGATTTACCAAGCGTTCAGTATTGCGTCAGATCCGCCAACGGATGCCGACCTTCCCAGACCTTGTGAAAATGCGCCTCGACCACCGCGTCCGGGACGTTATTGATGTCCGGCCAATGCCAGTGCGGTTTCTGATCCTTGTCGATCAGCCGTGCCCGCACCCCTTCGCTGAATTCCGGGTGCCGGCAGCAATTGAGGCTCAGTGTGTATTCCATCTGAAACACTTCGGCCAGCGAAAGATAGCGGGCGCGGATGATCTGTTCCCAGACCAGATGCGCGGTCAGCGGTGAGCCTTCGCTCAGGGTTTTCGCGGCGCGGGCGATCAGCGGGTCGCTGCTGTCGCGTTGCAGGCTGATGGCTTTCCAGGCACAGGTGACGTCGCTGACGTCGAGCAGTTCATCGATCTGCTGGCGGCGCGGCAACCATTGCGCCTCGGGCATCTGCCCGACGGCTTCCTGTTGCAGGGCCTTGAGCAGGCTGTTGAGCTGCATGTCGGTCTGTTCCTGCCAGTTGAGTTGCAGCAGGCCTTCGATCAGTTGCGGTTGCTGCTCTTCAAGCAGAAAGCGGTCGGCCAGATCCAGATCGATGGCATCACGACCGTTCATGTGCGCGCCGGTCAGTCCAAGAAACAAGCCGAGCTTGCCCGGCAACCGTGAGAGAAACCAACTGGCGCCGACGTCCGGATACAGACCGATGGTGATCTCGGGCATCGCCAGGCGACTGCTCGGCGTGACGATCCGCGTGCTCGCGCCTTGCAACAGGCCCATGCCGCCGCCGAGCACGTAACCGTGGCCCCAGCAGACCAGCGGTTTGGGGTAGGTGTGCAGGCTGTAGTCCAGGCGATATTCGGCGGCGAAAAACTGTGCGGCCAGTGGCGGGACTTCACCGGGGTGGGCCCGGCAGGCCTCCACTAGACTGCGCACTTCACCGCCGGCGCAGAATGCTTTGGCACCATTGCCGCGCAGCAATACGCAGACGATCTGCGGATCCTTGGCCCAGGCGTTCAGTTTGTCGCTCAGGGCGTTGATCATCGGCAAGGACAGCGCGTTGAGCGACTTTTCAGCATCCAGGCTGGCGATCCCGAGGCGGGCGCCGTCGGTGCCGGTGAGTTCTTCGAAGTGCAGATTCATCGTGACCTCGATCGGGAAATTGAGCGTTCAGTATGATCGCTGTGTGGGAAAGTGCCGGATCTGTGTCAGATCAATTGACAAGCGTGGTCGGCTTTCCTAGGGTTCGCCCCATTGTTTTTGCCGGGTATGACCATGACTGCTGACGACCGTATCAAACTCGAACCGAGCTGGAAGGAGGCACTGCGTGCTGAATTCGACCAGCCTTACATGGCAGAGTTGCGCACTTTTCTGCAGCAGGAGCGGGCGGCCGGCAAGGAAATCTATCCGCCGGGACCGCTGATTTTCAACGCGCTGAATTCGACGCCGCTGGATAAAGTCAAAGTGGTGATCCTCGGCCAGGACCCGTACCACGGCCCGGGCCAGGCCCATGGCTTGTGCTTCTCGGTGCAACCGGGCGTGCCGGCGCCGCCGTCGCTGGTCAACATCTACAAAGAGTTGAAACGCGACTTGAACATCGACATTCCCAACCACGGCTACCTGCAGAGCTGGGCCGATCAGGGCGTGTTGATGCTCAACACCACCATGACTGTCGAGCGCGCCAATGCCAACGCGCATAAGGACAAGGGCTGGCAGTTCTTCACCGACCGGATCATTGAGGTGGTCAGCGAACGCCAGCCGCATCTGGTGTTCATGCTGTGGGGCGCGCATGCGCAGAGCAAGCAGAAGCTGATCGACGCGACCAAGCACCTGGTGCTGACGTCGGTGCATCCATCGCCGTTGTCGGCTTATCGTGGCTTCCTCGGGTGCGGGCATTTCAGCCGGACCAACAAGTTTCTCGAGCAGAATGGCGAAGCGCCAATTGAGTGGCGTCTGCCGCCGGTCTGATCGGCTGACCGGGCCGGCCCCTTCGCGAGCAAGCCCGCTCCCACATTGGTTTTGCGGCATGCACATAACCAATGTGGGAGCGGGCTTGCTC
>NZ_JASCPO010000397.1:0-3066 GCF_029960145.1 Pseudomonas sp. PS01299
GCCCGCTCCCACTTTTGATCGCATTCTTCCAGTCGGGATGCGGTCGAATGTGGGAGCGGGCTTGCTCGCGAAGCCGGCGACGCGGTCTTAATGACTGCTGCGCAACATTTCCTTCGGCACGTACTTGCCGATCTCGAACTTGCCGATCGCCGCGCGGTGCACTTCGTCCGGGCCGTCGGCCAGGCGCAGGGTGCGCTGCATGGCGTACATGTAGGCCAACGGGAAATCATTCGAGACCCCGGCCCCGCCGTGGATCTGGATCGCCCGGTCGATCACCCGCAGCGCCACGTTCGGCGCGACGACCTTGATCTGCGCGATCTCGCTCTTCGCCACTTTGTTGCCGACGGTGTCCATCATGTACGCCGCTTTCAGGGTCAGCAGGCGCGCCATGTCGATTTCCATCCGCGAGTCGGCGATCTTGTCGACGTTACCGCCCAGACGTGCCAGCGGTTTGCCGAACGCGGTGCGGCTCACCGAACGCTTGCACATCAATTCCAGTGCGCGTTCAGCCATGCCGATCGAGCGCATGCAGTGGTGAATCCGTCCTGGGCCGAGGCGCCCCTGAGCGATCTCGAAGCCTCTTCCCTCACCAAGCAGGACGTTTTCGTACGGCACGCGCACGTTGTCGAACAGCACTTCGGCGTGGCCGTGCGGTGCATCGTCGTAGCCGAACACCGGCAGCGGGCGGACGATTTTCACCCCGGGGGTGTCGACCGGCACGAGGATCATCGAGTGCTGCGCATGGCGCGGTGCGTCAGGGTTGCTCAGGCCCATGAAGATCAGAATCTTGCAGCGCGGATCGCAGGCGCCGGAAGTCCACCATTTCTTGCCGTTGATCACCCATTCATCGCCATCACGCACGGCGCGGGCGGCCATGTTGGTGGCGTCGGACGAGGCCACGTCCGGCTCGGTCATGGCAAACGCCGAGCGGATCTCGCCGCGCAGCAGCGGTTCGAGCCAGCGCTGTTTCTGTTCTTCATTGGCGTAGCGCACCAGCACTTCCATGTTGCCGGTGTCCGGCGCCGAGCAGTTGAACGGCTCCGGCCCCAACAGCGAACGGCCCATGATTTCCGCCAGCGGTGCGTATTCGAGGTTGGTCAGGCCGGCGCCGAGTTCCGACTCAGGCAGGAACAGATTCCACAGACCTTCGGCCTTGGCCTTGGCCTTGAGCTCTTCCATGATCGCGGTCGGCTGCCAGCGATCACCCTCGGCAACCTGGCGTTCGAACACGGCTTCGGCCGGGTAAACGTAAGTGTCCATGAACGCGGTCACGCGCTCACGCAGTTCTTGCACCTTGGGCGAATAAGCGAAATCCATGAGCAATTACCTTCTATGGGCAGAGGTTGTTCAGATCATGCAATCGATGCTAGAACAGCGCTGATAATTTACCTAGCCTATTCTCGGTGTGTATAAACATTCATCACCGATATATGATCCGCTGATCGTCAGCCCCTAGAACAAGAGAAACCGCGTTATGAATCTGAGTAAGGTCGACCTCAACCTTTTCATCGTCTTCGACGCGATTTACACCGAAGCCAACCTGACCCGCGCCGGGCAGATTGTCGGGATTACCCAGCCGGCGGTGTCCAACGCGCTGGCGCGGTTGCGCGAGACCTTCAACGATCCGCTGTTCGTGCGCACCGCCCAGGGCATGGTGCCGACGCCGATGGCACAGAACATCATCGGCCCGGTGCGCAACGCGCTGTCGTTGCTGCGGGTGTCGGTGCAGGAGAGCCGGATTTTCAACCCGGCCCAAGCGGTGAAGACTTATCGCATCAGCATGACCGACCTCACTGAGGCAGTGATTCTGCCGCCGCTGTTCCAGCGTTTGCGGCGTCTGGCGCCGACGGTGATCATCGAGAGCTTTCTGTCCAAACGCCGCGAGACCACCAAGGAACTGGCCGCCGGACGTCTGGATTTCGCCGTGGATGCACCGCTCAACACCGACCCGCAGGTGCGCCACGTCAAGCTGATGGAGGACCGTTACGTCTGTGCGATGCGCAAGGGCCATCCGCTGGCGGGCAAGGAGAAACTGTCGCTGGATGACTATCTGTCGCTGACCCACATCCACATTTCCAGCCGCCGCAGTGGTCTGGGCTACGTCGATCTGGCGCTAGGCAAAATGGGCATTCAGCGCAAGATCGCCCTGCGCTCGCAGCATTATCTGATGGCGTCGCAGGTCATGCAGCAGACCGACATGGTGATGACGGTACCCGAGCGCTTTGCCCGGCGTAATGACCTGCATGCGTTCAACCTGCCAGTCAACGACGTGCCGCCGCTGGAGACTCACCTGTACTGGCATGAAAGCACCGACCAGGACCCAGCAAATCGCTGGATGCGCGAGCAGATCATCGAGTTGTGCCAGCAGGTGGCAGCGCAGGAGAAGAAGCTGGACAAGGTGTAAGTCTTTGCACCGAGTCGCTGGCATCGCGAGCAGGCTCACTCCTACATACGACCGCGTTTCAATTGTAGGAGTGAGCCTGCTCGCGATGAGGCCCACAAGAACACCGCAGATCATCCTTCTTGACGTAAACGTCAACTCGCCATTAGCTTAGCGCCAAGACCTTTTTCCGAGCGCTTTCATGAGCAGCCAGACCTACAGCATTTCCGACCTCGCCCGCGAGCTGGACATCACCACCCGGGCGATCCGCTTTTATGAAGAACAAGGCCTGCTCAGCCCTGAGCGCCGTGGCCAGGAACGCATCTACTCACCCCGTGACAAGGTCAGCCTGAAGCTGATCCTGCGTGGCAAGCGCATCGGTTTCTCCCTGGCTGAATGCCGTGAGCTGATCGAGCTCTATGACCCGTCCAGCGGTAACACCAAACAGCTCAACAGCATGCTGGCGAAAATCAGCGAACGCCGCGAACAGCTTGAGCAGCAGTTGCTCGACATCGAACAGATGAAGCTGGAACTCGACACCGCTGAAGAGCGCTGCGTGCAGGCGTTGGAGCAGACGCTCAAGGGCCAGCAGGCGAGCTAGTAAACAACACAAATCCCTTGTAGGAGTGAGCCTGCTCGCGATAGCGGTGTGTCAGTCGAGCAAATATTAACTGACTCACCGCTAT
>NZ_JASCPO010000398.1:0-3044 GCF_029960145.1 Pseudomonas sp. PS01299
TTTTTTTGTGGTTGTTTTTTCTTCACTAAAGAAAAAATTTGCGCAGCCGGCGGCAGCTCCTACAGGGAACTTGCGTCACTTTACCGAGCCGTACTCTTCAGATAATCGACTAGAATTCGAAAAAACTTATGCAGGACACTCATTAATGCTTCGAGAAAACGCCAGTGACCTGCTCGCCTTCCTCGCCGTGGCCCGCGAGCGCAGCTTCACCAAAGCCGCGGCCAGACTCGGCGTCTCGCAATCGGCGCTCAGCCATACCATCCGCGCCCTTGAGGCGCGTCTGGGCCTGCGCCTGCTGACCCGCACCACGCGCAGCGTCTCACCCACCGAGGCTGGCGAACATTTACTGCAGACCATCGGCCCGCGCTTCGAAGAGATCGAACAGGAACTGGCGGCCCTGAGCAACCTGCGCGAAACCCCGGCCGGCCGGATCCGCATCAGCGCCACCGACCATTCGCTGAACTGGCTGCTGCGCCCGGTGCTCAAGGAATTCCTGCCCCAGTACCCGGACATCGCCGTCGAGGTGATCTGCGATTACGGTTTCGTCGACATCGCCGGACAAGGCTTCGACGCCGGCATTCGGCTGGGCGAAGACGTGGCCCAAGGCATGATCGCCACCCGCATCGGCCCGGACATGCGCATGGCGGTGGTCGGCTCGCCGGCCTATTTCGCCAACCGTACACACCCGCAAACGCCAAGAGATTTGACTGACCACGCCTGCAACAACTTGCGCCTGCCCACCAACGGCGGGCTGTACACCTGGGAGTTCGAGAAGGGTGACGAAAGCCTCAAGGTGCGGGTGTCCGGGCAAGTCACGCTGAATGGCGTCTACCCGCTACTCGACGCCGCAGTCGACGGTTTCGGCCTCAGCTACATTCCGGAAAATATCGTCGCGCCGTATCTGGCCGACGGGCGTCTGGTGCAAGTGCTGGCAGACTGGTGCCCAACATTTGCCGGTTACCACCTGTACTACCCGAGCCGACGGCAGGCTGCGCCGGCGTTTGCGCTGTTGGTGGAGGCGTTGCGGTATCGCGGCTGACCGCCTACCCCAGCAGCGCAATCAACTGGTGGCGCTGCGCATCGGTGAGCATCGGCCCGAATCCGGCGCCAGCGTTGTCGGCCATGTAGCGCGGATTGCCGGTGCCGGGAATCACGCAAGTCACCGCCGGGTGCGACAGCAGGAACTTCAACGCCAGTTGCGGCCAGCTGTTGACCTGCACGTCCGAGACCCAGGCCGGCAACGGCTTGACCTTGAGACGAGCGAGCAACCCGCCGCCGCCAAAAGGCCGATTGCAGATCACCGCCACCCCGCGTTCACGGCACAGCGGCAGAATGCGTTTCTCCACGCCACGGTCATCGAGGGCGTAGTTGATTTGCAAAAAATCCAGTTGCTCGGCCTTGAGCACTGCTTCGACTTCATCGTAGGCCGACGGCGTGTAATGGGTGATGCCGATGTAGCGAATGCGCCCCTGTTCTTTCCATTCGCGCAGGATTGGCAGATGGCTCTGCCAGTCCAGCAGATTGTGGATCTGCATCAGGTCGATGCGTTCGGTGCGCAGCAGACGGAAGGATTCCTCCATCTGCGCGATACCTTCCTTGCGCCCTCGGGTCCAGACCTTTGTCGCCAGAAACGCGGGTGAACGCGGTTCGTGAATCGATAGCAGCTCGCCAGTGGTTTGCTCGGCGCGGCCATACATCGGCGAGCTGTCGATCAACGTGCCACCCTTTTTGAACAGCTCGTCGAGCACTGCTGGCAATGACTTGTAAGCCGGATCGCCGGGGGCAACGTCAAAGCCGCGATAAGTGCCCACGCCCACTATGGGCAACAGCTCGGAGCTGGAAGGGATGGCGCGGGTCTGCATGGTCTGGTCTCCTGCCTGGCTCGGCGAAGTGGCAGTCGGCGTGATGGCAGTGGCCAACGCCCGGTCAAAGGTCAGGACCGCCGAAACCCCGGCAGCCAGCGTGAGCAAGCGGCGACGGGAGCAACCCTCAGTGTGGCTCATGCGGGTTCCCCTGCTGCGTGAATCTGTTGCACGTTGTGTGCGACGGCTGCCGGCCCGATTCGCTGGACTACACTGCCACTGCGAACACCCCCGCCCCGTTAAAGTTAGTCGAATGTCCAGAAAACTGATGTCACTCGTCGCCTTGCTCATCGCCCTCTACCTGTTGCTGTGCGGGGCGCTGTTCATTTTTCAGCGCTCGCTGATCTATTTCCCCCAGCCTGACAACGCCGTGACTACGGAAGATTCGCGGCTGAAACTGGCGATGCCGGAGGCCGATGTGTGGGTGACCACGCGCGCGCATGCCGGGCCAAAAGCGCTGATCTACTTTGGCGGCAATGCCGAGGATGTGTCGCGCAATCTGCCGTCGTTCAGTGAGGCTTTTCCCGACTACGCGGTGTTTTTGCTGAACTACCGGGGCTTCGGTGGCAGCGGCGGCTCACCTTCGGAAGAAGCGATTGCCGAAGATGCGTTGGCGCTGTTTGATCAGGTGTACGCCAGCCATCCGCAGATTGCCGTGATCGGCCGCAGCCTGGGATCGGGGGTGGCGGTGCGGCTGGCGAGTCAGCGTCCGGCGACCAGATTGATTCTGGTGACGCCGTACAACAGCCTCGAAGAAATTGCCGTCCGCCAATACCCGTGGTTTCCGGTCAAATGGTTGCTCAAGGATCGCTTCGAGTCGGGCCGCTATGCCGCGCACATCCGCGTGCCGACGTTGCTGTTGGCGGCCAGCGATGACGAAGTGATTCCACGAGACAGCACGCAGCGGCTGCTGACGCATTTCCCCAAAGGCGTGGCGACGCTGCGGGTGGTGCCGGATTCGGGGCACAACTCGATTTCCGAGCGGGTGCAGTATCTGCAGTGGATGCAGGAAGTGCTTGATCACTGATAGCCGATTATTGCGTTAGCTGAACTGGCCCCTTCGCGAGCAGGCTCGCTCCCACAGAGGTACGCATTGCCAAGGTGGGAGCGAGCTTGCTCGCGAAGACGCCAGTGCAGACAGCCCAAAGTCCGGCGGGGGGGGGGGGGGGGGGGGGGGGGGGG
>NZ_JASCPO010000399.1:0-3032 GCF_029960145.1 Pseudomonas sp. PS01299
CGCGGCCTTCGCGAGCAGGCTCACTCCTACAAGGGAACGCATTTCAAGGTAGGAGTGAGCCTGCTCGCGATGAGGCCAGTCCAGACACACAAGGAGTAAACAGATGACCTTTTCAATCGCAGCCCGTTGCCCCGAAACCGGCCAGTTCGGTGTCGCCATCAGTTCCTCCAGCATCGCCGTCGGCGCGCGTTGCCCGTGGCTGCTGCCGGGGGTTGGCGCGGTGTCGAGCCAGAACATCACCCTGCCGTCCCTCGGCCCGGAAGTCCTCGCGCTGATGGAACAAGGTCAGGCGCCCGACGCGGCGCTGGACCAGGTGCTGACCCGCAACGGCTACAGCCAATACCGGCAGATCACCGCGATCAACCACCTCGGCCAGACCGCGCATTTCAGCGGCGCGCAAACCCTCGGCGTGCACAACGCCGTGTCCGGCGAACAATGCGTGGCCGCTGGCAACATGCTCGCCGGGCGCTCGGTAATCGAAGCGATGGTCAGTGCCTTTGAGGACGGCGAAGGCCAATTGGCCGATCGCCTGCTTAAAGCCCTGCACGCCGCACAGGCCCTCGGAGGCGAAGCTGGACCAGTGCATTCGGCGGCCGTGGTGGTGGTCGGCGAACAGACCTGGCCGATCGTCAATTTGCGCATCGATTGGGCCGACGAAGACCCGATCGGCCAGTTGCAAAAACTCTGGGACGCCTATCAGCCGCAGTTGCAGGACTACATCGACCGCGCACTCGACCCGGCCAAGGCGCCGGGTTATGGCGTTGCCGGTGATGATCGATGAGCAGCGTCGGGTTGCTCAAGACGCTGGTGGGCTTCGACACCACCAGCCGCGAATCCAACCTGCAGCTGATCGAGTTCGTGCGTGATTACCTCGCAGGCTTCGATGTGCCGTGCGAGCTGATCTACAACGCCGAGCGCAGCAAGGCCAATCTGTTCGCGAGCATTGGCCCGGCCGAGCAACCGGGCATCGTGCTCTCGGGGCACACCGATGTGGTGCCGGTCGATGGTCAACCATGGACAGTAGCGCCGTTCGAACTCAGCGAACACGACGGCAAGCTGTTCGGGCGCGGCACCGCCGACATGAAGGGCTACATCGCTTGCGTGCTGGCGCTGGTGCCGGCGCTGGTCGCTGCAGAGCTGCGCATGCCGGTGCACATCGCCCTGTCCTATGACGAAGAAGTCGGCTGCCTCGGGGTACGCTCGTTGCTCGCCGAGCTGGAGCAGCGGCCGGTCAAACCGCTGCTGTGCATCATCGGTGAACCGACCGAGTTGAAACCGGTGCTCGGCCATAAAGGCAAACTGGCGATGCGCTGCGACGTGCACGGCCATCCGTGTCATTCGGCCTACGCACCGCTGGGGGTCAATGCCATCGAGTACGCCGCCGAGCTGATCGGTGAGCTGGGGCGCATCGGCCAGCAACTGAAGGCGCCCGAACATCACGACGCACGTTTCGATCCGCCCTACAGCACGGTGCAGACCGGAGTGATCAGCGGCGGCAAAGCGCTGAACATCGTCCCTGCCGACTGTCGCTTCGACTTCGAGATCCGCGCCCTGCCCTCGCAGGATCCAACCCAGGTCGCACAACAGTTGCAAGCTTACGCCGAGCAGCAAGTGCTGCCGCGCATGCGGGCAGTGAGTGAGCACAGTGCGATTCGTTTCAGTGAGCTGTCGGCTTATCCCGGCCTGGCTACCGATGCGCAGAGTCAGGCGGCGGAGCTGATTGCGGCGTTTTGCGGTTCACGGGAATACGGCACCGTGGCGTTCGGCACCGAGGGCGGGCTGTTCGATGCGGCGGGTATTCCCACCGTGGTCTGTGGCCCCGGCAGCATGGATCAGGGGCACAAACCTGACGAGTTTGTCAGCCGCGCACAACTCGATGCCTGCGATGCGATGCTGCAACGGATGTTGGCCTCGATTCGCGCCTGATCCTTTCGGCCTGACTGCCTGCCTTCAGGCGTGCAGTCGGGCCAATTCCTCGCGGCAATGATCAACGAACAACTGCACCGGTTTGGTCAGTTGCACCCGGCGCAGCCAGGCTGCCGACAAACCCGAGCCGGTCACGGTTTCCGCCAGTGGCACGCACACCACTTTCTGCCCGTCGTAGGTGTATTCGCCGAACGGCCGGGTCACCAGAATCGAAAAGCCGAAACCGCGCCCGACCATGCCGCGCACCATCTCGATCGACGGCGAGCTGAAGACGATGTGCGGGGTCAGTCCGCGCTCTTCGAAGATGCTCACGAAGTAGGTGCGGCTGGGCACCACGTCGAGCAGGATCATCGGTTCCAGCACCAGATCGTGCAGCGAGACTTTCGCCTGCTGCGCAAAGCGGTGGTCGGCCGGCAGCAACGCATAGGGCTGCTGCGGCGGCATCAGCGGCGTGGTGTCGATGGTGGTGTCGAGGTCATGTTCAAACAGCATCGCCATATCGATGCTGCCGGCGGTCAGCGCCTGCACCAGTTCCTGCTGTTCGCCATCGCGAATGCGGATTTCCACGCCCGGCCAGCGCTGCTTGAACCCGGCGATCAGGCGCGGCAGGTACAACGGCGCGACGGTTTCGAAACAGCCGATATCGATCTGCCCGGAGACCACATCGTTATCCGCCAGCGCGTTCTGCTCGAACTCATGCGCCACTCGCAGCAATTCCAGCGCCTTGCGATAGAACCGCGAGCCGCTGGGCGTCAGCGACACGCCTTGGGCGTGATGGCGGATGAACAGCTGCACACCGAAGCTTTCTTCCAGATGCTTGATCGCGGTAGAGACGGACGGCTGGGCGATATAGAGCTTGCGCGAGGCTTCGGCGACGCTGCCGCAATCGGCGGTGGTGACGAAGTATTTGAGCTGGCGCAGGTTGTAGGCGGCCATATAAAAACCTCTGCAAGTGAGACAACGCTTTTGTGGTGAGGAGATTTATCTGTTGTCAGGGCATTTGTCTGTAGTCAGGAGGCTCTGTGGTGAGGGGATTTATCCCCGATGGGGCGCGAAGCGGCCCCTGTTTCTAAAGTCAAAAGAGGGGCCGCTTCGCAGCCCATCGG
>NZ_JASCPO010000039.1:0-38598 GCF_029960145.1 Pseudomonas sp. PS01299
GGGCTTGCTCGCGAAGGCGTTGTGTCAGTCGACATCTCCAGTGACTGATCCACCGCATTCGCGAGCAAGCCCGCTCCCACAGTTGTTTCGGGGTGTTTGTTAAGTCGGTGCTCGGCCCTGACATCACCGTTATCAATCATCGTATTCAGCCTTTATCAGCAAGCCTAGACTCGGCCCAATCCCAATGTTCAGGTAGGCCGCCATGTCCGAGACGCTGCTCAGTTCCCGTAATCTGGCTTTCGAGCTGTACGAAGTCCTCGATGCCGAGGGCCTGACCCGGCGTGAGCGCTTCGCCGAACACAACCGCGAGACCTTCGACGCGGCCATCGGCACCGCGCGCAGCATCGCCGAGAAATACTTCGCACCGCACAACCGCAAGGGCGACGAGAACGAGCCGCGTTATGAGAACGGTCAGGCGATGCTGATTCCCGAAGTCAAACCGGCGGTGGACGCGTTCCTCGAGGCGGGCTTCCTCAATGCCGCGCGCAGCTTCGAAGCCGGCGGCATGCAACTGCCGACGCTGCTGTCGCAAGCCTGCTTTGCGCACTTTCAAGCGGCGAACGCGGCGACCACTTCCTACCCGTTCCTGACCATGGGCGCGGCCAATCTGATCGAAAGCTTTGGCAGCGCCGAGCAGAAACAGCGCTTCCTGCAACCGATGATCGACGGGCGCTTCTTCGGCACCATGGCCCTGACCGAACCGCACGCCGGTTCCTCGCTGTCGGATATTCGTACCCGCGCCGAGCCGGCGTCTGACGGCACTTATCGGCTCAAGGGCAACAAGATCTTCATTTCCGGCGGCGATCACCCGCTGTCGGAAAACATCGTGCACATGGTCCTGGCCAAGCTGCCGGACGCGCCGCCGGGGGTGAAGGGTATTTCGCTGTTCATCGTGCCGAAATTTCTGGTCAACGATGACGGCAGCCTCGGCGAGCGCAACGATGTGCTGCTGGCCGGGCTGTTCCACAAGATGGGCTGGCGCGGCACCACTTCCACCGCGCTGAACTTCGGCGATAACGGCGAATGCGTCGGCTATCTGGTGGGCAAGCCGCACCATGGTTTGAGCTACATGTTCCAGATGATGAACGAGGCGCGGATTGGCGTCGGCATGGGCGCGGTGATGCTCGGCTACGCCGGTTACCTGTACTCGCTGGAATACGCCCGCGAACGCCCGCAAGGCCGAGTCCCGGACAGCAAGGATCCGAGCACCGCGCCAGTGGCGATCATTCAGCACGCCGATGTAAGACGCATGCTGCTGACGCAAAAATCCTACGTCGAAGGGGCCTTTGACCTCGGTCTGTACGCGGCGCGGCTGTTCGATGACACCACCACGCTGGAAACCGAAGCAGAGCGCAAACAGGCCCACGAGCTGCTGGACTTGCTGACGCCGATCGTCAAATCCTGGCCGTCGGAGTTCTGCCTGAAGGCCAACGAACTGGCGATCCAGATTCTCGGCGGTCACGGTTACACCCGCGAATACCCGGTGGAACAGTACTACCGCGACAACCGCCTGAACCCGATCCACGAAGGCACCCACGGCATTCAGTCGCTGGACTTGCTCGGGCGCAAACTGGCGCAGAACGGCGGCGCTGGGCTCAAGCAACTGATCCGCCTGATCGCCAACACTGCCGAGCGCGCGACCGCGTACGAATCGTTGACCGCACTGCGTGAGCCACTGGAGCAATTGGTGGCTCGCCTGCAAACAGTCACCATCGGCCTGCTGACCGATCTGGCGCAGGGCAAGGTCAACAGCAGCCTGGCGAATTCGGCGCTGTACCTGAAGGTGTTCGGGCACACGGTGATTGGCTGGCGCTGGCTGGAGCAGGCGATTCGGGCTGAGGAAGGCTTGGCCAAAGGCAATGCGGCGGATGCTGACTTCTATAAGGGCAAGCTACAGGCGGCGCGGTATTTCCTGACGTGGGAAGTGCCGGGCTGTCACCATGAGCTGGCGTTGCTGGAGGCGCGGGATGATGCGTGCCTGGCGATGCAGGATGGGTGGTTCTGAGAGCCAACCCTCACCCCAGCCCTCTCCCGGAGGGAGAGGGGCCCGAACAGGGTATGCTTGAATACTCCATCGACCTGAAAGAGGTCTACCGAATCCATAATCGACTGGCGTTTTCAGGTCGATGTATAGCGAGAGACGGCTCGGTCAGTCCCCTCTCCCTCCGGGAGAGGGCTAGGGTGAGGGGCTTTCAGACTCAGCACTCAGCTCAACTTGAACCCACCCATCTGCCTTGCCAGATCATCCGCCAACCGCTGCAACATCTGACAATCCTCGCGACACGCCCTCACCTCTCCGGCCGTGGCCCGGGCCAGATCGGAAATTCCCTGCACGTTGCGGTTGATCTCTTCAGTCACCGCCGATTGCTCTTCGGTCGCCGTCGCAACCTGATGGTTCATGTCGCTGATGCGCTCGACCTGCCCAGTAATCGCGGTCAACGACGCGCCAGTACGCTGGCTCGACTCAACCCCGGTGCCGGTCGCCGCCTGCCCGGTGCGCATCGATGACACGGCATTCTCTGCGCCTTGTTTGAGGCTGCCGATCATTTGCTGGATTTCGTCGGTAGACGCCTGAGTCCTGCGCGCCAAGGTGCGCACTTCATCCGCCACCACGGCAAACCCGCGCCCCATATCTCCGGCGCGCGCCGCTTCAATCGCCGCGTTGAGCGCCAGCAAGTTGGTCTGCTCGGACACGCCGCGAATCACCGCCAGTACCGAATCGATCGACGCCACCTGATGCGCCAGCTCACCCACCGCGCCCGCCGCCACACCAATCTCATCGGACATGCTTTCGATATGACGGATCGAGCCACCGACCACTTCACGCGCCTGCAGCGCTTCATCGCGAGCAGTTTGTGAAGCCAGCGCGGCGTTGCCGGCGTTCTGCGCGATTTCCTGCACGGTCAGGCCCATCTCATGCACCGCCGTGGCGACCATGTCGGTCATTTCCTGCTGGCGCCCGGAGCGTTCGGCGGTGTTTTCCACCACTTTCGCCACTTGGCCGACTGCTGTGCGCAGACGCTCGCTGGTGGTCAGGACTTCGCCGATCAGCCCGCGCTGGCTGTCGAGGAAACGGTTGAAGCCTCGGGCCAGATCGCCCAGTTCATCGGCGCGACTGGAATCTAACCGATGGGTCAAATCTCCACCGCCGCTACCGATCGCTACCAGCGCGGCTGTTACCTGACGAATCGGTCGCACCAGCCCTTGGGCCAGCCACACCACCAGCGCCAGGCACACCAGTGCCACCGCCAGACCGATGCCCCCGCTCATCAACATCGCCTTGCGGGCTTCGGCGTAGATCTGCGATTGCGGCACTTCGGCCACCAGCGTCCAGCCCAGATCGCGCAGCGGCAGGCTGAAGGCGAGGAAGTCTTCGCCATCGCGCTGGAAGGAACTGTTGGTGGCAACTTTTTGACCCATGACCGCTTGCGCCGCCGACGCACCGATCTGCTCCGTGAGGGTGCGCTTGCCACTGAACTGCGCTTCGGGATGAACCTGGATCAAACCGTCGGAACGCACGAGATAGACCTTGCCGCGCTCGCCAAAGCTGAAGTTGTGGATCAACTCCGACAGCTCTTTCATGCTCAGGCCGAGTCCCGCGACGCCGACAACTTTGCCGGCCTGCTCGACCTTCAAGTCGATGAACAGTGCCAATTCTCCGGTGGCGCCATCGTTGTCGATGTTCAGGGTGCGCGGCTGATGGCTGTCGAGGAAGGAATAAAACCAGGCATCGGCCGGTTTGGTCCGACTGAGGGTGCGATCCAGGCCCTTTTCGGTGATGTAGTGATTGGAGTCGGTGCCGATGATCAACGCGGTGAAAGCTTTATGTTCGGCGCGGATGCCTTCCAGATACTGCGCGAAGGCCGCCGTTTTGCTGCTGTCTTCACCCGAGGCCAGCCAATCGCGCACCATGCTGTTGCTGGCGATGTCTTTGGCGGCGGTCAGCGGCTGGACGAGGATGCGTTCGATGTCGTTGCGCGTCGCTTCGATGCTCGACGGCAGCGCTTGTTCGACCAGATAGCTCTGGGCGAGGCGGTTGACCACCAGGGTATAAATGCCAACCACGATCAGGATGCTGACCAGCAGGGCGGTGCCCATGCTGAGAATCAGCTGCCATTGAATACTGCGTCGCCACAACTGCATGGAGCACCCCCAAAGAATAAGTGGCCGAAACAATGCAACAGCCGTGCCGATTGTATACAACCTGATCGACAATTTATTCTTTGGTTGTGCGCAACCCCATCAGCCCTGATTGATGGTCTTGGCGATGGTGTCGACCGTGGCGCTGACTTGCTCTTGGTAACGGTCGAGTTCTGCCTGATGCTGCTTCTTCATTTCGATCTGCTGCGAGCACAGGTTCATCGCTGCCAGCACCAGCAAGCGGTCACCGATCAGCGTCGGGTATTTGCGTTTGGTGTCGGCCAGGGCGGCCTTGAGCATCAGTGCGGCGTCCAGCAGGGTCTGTTCTTCCCCGGCCGGTGCCTTGATCGAATAGTCCTCCCCGAGAATGGAGATGACTTTTACCCCTGCGGTGCCGTGGTTCATGCGCTGACAGGGCCTGCGTTGACGCGATCAACCAGAGCCTGGATGCGCGCTGCGGTGGCGCCGTGCTTCTCTTCCTGTTCCATCAGGCTCAGTTGCAGGCTTTCGTTTTCATCCTTGGCCTGGGCCAGTTCCGTGGACAGGGTCTGGTTGGTTTGCGTGAGGGTCTGGTTCTGTTGCACCAGGTCGCTGACGAGCTGTTCCAATTGGCTGAGGGATGCTTCCAACATTTTGATCTTCCAGGCGTTTTTCAAAGGGCGCGTACGATAAAGAAAAGTCACTGCGGATGCCAGGGTTATACCGGCGCAAGGCCTTGATTTTCCTGGCGGCCGACCGTTCTCGCGAGTTTAAAAGACTGTGATCTGCCGATCTGGTTCCTGCACTTCGTCGCTCAGGCCCATATGCGACAAATACGCACAGTGCCTCAAGACTTTAGTCGTATGACCGATAAGTCATCCATACAGCAGTCTCAGCCCGCATGGATGCGGCCCTTTTTGGTATCCGCACCATGTCCCTTCGCAATATGAATATCGCCCCCCGGGCGTTCACCGGCTTCGCCCTGATCGGCGGCCTGATGCTGATTCTAGGCGTGTTCGCCCTGAACCAGATGAGCAAAATCCGCGGCGCTGCCGAGGACATCACCAACAGCAGCGTGCCGAGCATCAAGAACCTCGACGAGTTCACCCAACTGACCTTGCGCCTGCGGGTGCTGTCCTACCGCTTGCTGGTCAATCGCGAGCCGGACGTACAGCAGAAGACCATGGAACTGCTGGACACCCGCAACCAGCAGATCCGCGCTGCCCAATCGGCCTATGAGCCGTTGATCAGCGGCCCGCAGGAACGCGCGGCCTACGATCAATATGTGCAGTTGCTCGGCCAGTACCGTCAGATCGAAGACCGGATGAAGAGCCTGTCGCGCAACAATCAGGTGGACGAGTTGCGCAACCTGCTCAACACCGAGTTGCTGAACAACTCCGAAGCGATGAACACCGTGCTCAACCGCCTGATGCAGATCAACGGCGAGCAGATCAGCCAGACCAATCAAGAGGCGGTCGACCAGTATTCCTCGGCGTTCAATCTGGTGGTCACCCTGCTGGTCGTGGCGACCGGCCTGACCTTCCTGTTCGCCTGGCTGCTGACCATCAGCATCACCAAGCCGATTTCCAAAGCGCTGGACGCGGCGGAAACCATCGCCGAAGGTAACTTGACCCAACCGATCCACGTCGACGGCACCGACGAAGCCGGGCGTCTGCTGGCTGCCATGGCCAAGATGCAATCGAGGTTGCGCGACACCTTGCAGCGCATTTCCGGCTCGGCCACCCAACTGGCTTCCGCCGCTGAAGAACTGAACAGCGTCACCGACGAAAGCGCCCGCGGCCTGACCCAGCAGAACAACGAAATCGAACAGGCCGCCACCGCGGTCAACGAGATGACCAGCGCCGTGGAAGAAGTCGCGCGCAATGCGGTGAGCACTTCGGAAGCCTCGAAGAACGCCACCACTTCGGCCGGCGACGGCCGTGACCTGGTACAGGAAACCGTCAGCGCCATCGAACGCATGAGCGCCGACGTACAGAGCACCGCGACCCTGATCGGCGATCTGGCGAATGAATCCCGTGACATCGGCAAGGTGCTGGACGTGATTCGTGGCCTGGCGGATCAGACCAACCTGTTGGCCCTGAACGCGGCGATTGAAGCGGCCCGTGCCGGTGAAGCCGGTCGCGGTTTTGCTGTGGTGGCGGACGAGGTTCGTGCCTTGGCCCATCGCACCCAGCAGTCGACCAGCGAAATCGAACGCATGATCGGCAGCATCCAGAGCGGCACCGAACACGCCGTGGATTCGATGCGCAACAGCACCGAGCGCGCCGAATCGACGCTGAACATCGCGCGGGGTGCCGGGATGTCGCTGGACACCATCAATACCGCGATCGTCGAGATCAACGAGCGCAACCTGGTGATCGCCAGCGCCGCTGAAGAGCAGGCACAAGTGGCCCGCGAAGTGGATCGCAACCTGGTGAACATCCGCGACCTGTCGGTGCAATCGGCTACCGGCGCGAATCAGACCAGTGCCGCGAGCAACGAGCTGTCGCGCCTGGCGCTGGATCTGAACAATATGGTTGGGCGGTTCAGCCTGTAAATTTTCAGATCAAGGTCAAAAGCCCCTCACCCCAGCCCTCTCCCAGAGGGAGAGGAAGAAAGGGAGCACATTGGGAGCTTTGCAGATTTTGAGTTCGGCTCGATATTGCAGGTCGGTGTAACTTGAACAAACCCCGCGGTCGGTCCCCTCTCCCTCCGGGAGAGGGCTAGGGTGAGGGTAGCGATCCCCAGCCGAACCCATACCTCAAATCCCATAGCGTAAAAAGCTTTTTGACAGCATCACATTTCAACAGGTTAGAATCGCTGGCACGCAGACTGCATGGTCAGTTTGTGCCCGTCTTTACGCTTCTGGAGTACTGCCTTTGAATGCGACGACCATCAACAGCCTGTTCTTGATCGGCGCGTTGCTGGTAGGTGCGAGCATTCTTGTCAGCTCACTTTCCTCCCGTCTCGGCATCCCGATTCTGGTCATTATTCTTGCGGTCGGCATGGCCGCCGGGGTCGATGGCGGCGGGATCATTTTCGATAACTACCCGACGGCCTATCTGGTCGGCAACCTCGCACTGGCGGTGATCCTCCTCGACGGTGGCTTGCGCACTCGCGTTTCAAGTTTCCGCGTGGCCCTGTGGCCGGCGTTGTCGCTGGCGACGGTCGGGGTGCTGATCACCACCGGGCTGACCGGCATGGCCGCGGCGTGGCTGTTCGACCTGAACCTGATTCAGGGCCTGCTGATCGGCGCCATCGTCGGCTCCACGGACGCCGCCGCAGTGTTCTCGCTGCTCGGCGGCAAGGGCCTCAACGAACGGGTGACCGCCAGCCTGGAAATCGAATCCGGCAGCAACGACCCGATGGCGGTGTTTCTCACCGTGACCCTGATCGACATGCTCGCCAGCGGCCAGACCGGCCTGCACTGGAGCCTGTTGACCCACCTGATTCGCGAATTCGGCATCGGCGGCGTGATCGGCCTCGGCGGTGGCTGGCTGATGCTGCAACTGGTCAACCGGATCAACCTCGCTACCGGCCTGTACCCGATTCTGGTGATCGCCGGCGGCCTGGTGGTGTTCGCCCTGACCAACGCCCTGCACGGCAGCGGCTTCCTCGCGGTGTACCTGTGCGGTCTGGTGATCGGCAACCGCCCGGTGCGCAGCCGTCACGGCATTCTGCACATGCTCGACGGCATGGCGTGGCTGGCACAGATCGGCATGTTCCTGGTGCTGGGGCTGCTGGTCACTCCGCATGATCTGCTGCCGATCGCCTTGCCGGCGCTGGGTCTGGCGCTATGGATGATTCTGTTCGCCCGGCCGCTGTCGGTGCTGGTCGGCCTGCTGCCGTTCAAGGCGTTCCACGGCCGCGAGAAAGCGTTTATTTCCTGGGTCGGGTTGCGCGGCGCGGTACCGATCATTCTCGCGGTGTTCCCGCTGATGGCCGGGTTGCCGAATGCGCAGCTGTACTTCAACCTCGCGTTCTTCATTGTGCTGGTGTCGCTGCTGGTGCAGGGCACGAGCCTGCCGTGGGTGGCCAAACTGTTGAAGGTGACGGTCCCGCCGGAGCCGGCGCCGATTTCCCGTTCGGCACTGGAAGTGCACATCACCAGCGAGTGGGAGCTGTTCGTTTACAAGCTCGGCGCCGAGAAATGGTGCATCGGTTCGCCCCTGCGCGAGCTGAAAATGCCCGAAGGCACACGTATCGCCGCCCTGTTTCGTGGCCAGCAACTGCTCCATCCGTCGGGTAGTACGGTGCTGGAAGTCGATGATTTGCTGTGTGTTATCGGCCATGAACACAACTTGCCAGCGCTCGGAAAACTGTTCAGCCAGGCGCCGCAACGCGGCCTCGATCTGCGCTTCTTCGGCGACTTCGTGCTCGAAGGAGACGCCCAGCTTAAAGCGGTTGCCGCGCTGTATGGCCTACCGGCCGAAGGCATCGATCCGGACATGACCCTGGGTGCGTTCATTGCCCATAAGGTCGGGGGTGCACCGATCGTTGGCGACCAGGTGGAGTGGAACAACACTCACTGGACGGTCGCGGTCATGGACGGGAACAAGATCGGCAAAGTGGGCGTCAGATTCCCCGAAGGAAGTCGCCCGGGCCCCGGTCTCTTCCTCTAAACTGCGTCCACTCTCACTTGCTTGACCGGTCTCTATGCCTACCCTGCGCTCTTTCTTTTTCGCGGCCCTGCTGGGCCTGAGTCTTTCCGTCGGCCCGCTCTACGCCGCCGAACCGCCGTCCAGCGAAGCCGTGCAGGCCAGCCTCGACAAACTGGCCGACAGCAAACTGCCGGATGCCGACAAAAAGAGCCTGCAGACGGTCCTGCAAACTACGCTCAATCAACTCAACAGCCGGCGTGATTACGACCAGAAGCTGATCGACCTCAAGCAGCAACTGGCCTCCGCCCCTCGGCAGACCATCGAGAACACTCGCGAACTGACGCGCCTCAAGGCCACGCCAGTGGTGCCGGTGGCGCAGCGCTTCACCAAAGAGTCGATCCAGCAGCTGGAGCAGATCCTCACCGATCGCTCGACCCAGCAAAGCGACCTGCAAAAGGCCCTGGCCGATGCCAACAGCCTGATCATCACTGCCCAGACCCGTCCCGAGCGTGCGCAGGCGGAAATCTCTGCCAGCCAGACGCGCATCCAGCAGATCAACAACATCCTCAAGTCCGGCAAGGATGCGGGCAAGACCGTCAGCGCCGAGCAGCGCGACCAGTTGAACGCCGAGCTCGCCGCGTTGAACTCACTGATTCCGCTGCGCCGCCAGGAACTGGCGGGCAACAGCCAGCTGCAGGATCTGGGCAACAGTCAGCACGACCTGCTCTCGGAGAAATCCGACCGTCTCGATCGCGAGATCCAGGAACTGCAGACCCTGATCAACCAGAAGCGTCTGGCGCAATCTCAGGAAACCGTGACCCAGCAGTCGATCGAGGCGCAGAAGGCCGGCGGCAGCAGCCTGCTCGCCACCGAAAGTGCGGCCAACCTCAAGCTCTCCGATTACCTGCTCAAAAGCACCGACCGCCTCAACGAAGTCACTCAACAGAACCTGCAGACCAAACAGCAACTCGACAGCCTGACCCAGAGCGACTCGGCTCTCGACGAGCAGATCAACGTGCTCAAGGGCAGTCTGCTGCTGTCGAAGATTCTCTATAAGCAGAAACAGGCGCTGCCGCGACTCAAGGTCGACCGCGATCTGGCGGATCAGATCGCCGACATTCGCCTGTATCAATTCGAAGTCAGCCAGCAGCGTGAACTCCTGAGCAATCCGGCGACCTACGTCGACAATCTGCTCTCCACCCAGCCGCCGGAACAAGTCACCCCGCAACTGCGCAAGAGCCTGATGGAACTGGCCAACACCCGCGCCGACCTGCTGGAGCGCCTGAACCGCGAACTGAGCGCGGTGCTCAACGAATCGATCACCCTGCAACTCAACCAGAAACAACTGCTGAGCACTGCTCAAAGCCTGCGCGCGACCCTTGACGAGCAGATGTTCTGGATCCCCAGCAACAAGCCGCTGGACGCGGAATGGATTCGCGGCGTGCCAGAGCGGCTCAAGCGCCAGATCGACACCCTGCCGCTGGCCTCAAGCCTGAGCGAGCTGACCGACGGCCTGACCCAGCGCCCGCTGTTGTTCCTGCCGCTGGCCTTGCTGATCGGCGCTCTGCTGTGGCGGCGCAAGGCGCTGTATGCGCGACTGAACAAGGTTCACCAGGACATCGGGCACTTCAAGCGTGACAGCCAGTGGCATACGCCCCAGGCGATTCTGATCAACATTCTGCTGGCGATGCCGGTGGCGCTGGGTCTGGGTCTGTGCGGTCTGGCCCTGCAGATCGACGCCCGCGGTCAGAATGCCAACATGGGCGCGGCGTTGCTGCAAATGGGTCAGGCGTGGCTGGTGTTCTACACCGCTTACCGGATTCTCTCGCCGGGCGGCGTGGCGGAGTTGCACTTCCGCTGGGACAAACCGCAGGTCGAGTTCCTTCAGGGCTGGATCCGTCGCCTCGGGCTGGTGGTGATGGCGCTGGTGACCGTGGTGGCGGTGGCCGAATTGCAACCGGCAGCGCTGGCTGACGACGTGCTCGGCATGCCGGTGGTATTGACCTGCTACGCCCTGATGGCGTGGCTGCTCAGCCGTCTGCTGATCAGCAGTCCGGCCCACGAAAACACCTCATTGTTCCGCAGGGCCGTGGGCGTGATGTTCACCCTGCTGCCAATCGCCCTGTTCGTCGCGGTGTGCTTCGGCTACTACTACACCGCGCTGAAACTCAGCGACCGGTTGATCAACACCCTGTACCTGCTGATGTTCTGGCTGGTGATCGAGGCTACCTTCGTCCGTGGTCTGGCGGTCGCCGCACGCCGCTTGGCCTATCAGCGCGCCCTGGCCAAACGTCAGGCGGCGAAAGAGGCCGGCGACGGCGAAGCGGTGATCGAAGAGCCGACCCTGGACATCGAAAAAGTCAACGAACAATCCCTGCGCCTGATCCGTCTGGCACTGCTCGGCGGCTTCATCGCCGCGCTGTACTGGGTCTGGGCTGACCTGATTTCGGTGTTCTCGTACCTCGACAACATCACCCTCTACGAATACACCAGCGGCACTGGCGCGAACATGAGCATGGTGCCGATCAGCATCGGCGACATGCTCGGCGCGCTGATCATCATCGGCATCACCTTCGCCCTCGCCCGCAACCTGCCGGGTCTGCTCGAAGTGTTCGTGCTGTCGAAACTCAATCTGGCGCAGGGCAGCGCCTATGCGACCACGACGCTGCTGTCTTACGTGATCGCCGGTGTCGGTTTTGTCTCGACCCTGTCGACCCTCGGCGTCAGCTGGGACAAGTTGCAATGGCTGGTGGCGGCGCTGTCGGTCGGCCTCGGTTTCGGTATGCAGGAGATCTTCGCCAACTTCATCTCCGGCATCATGATCCTGTTCGAGCGTCCGGTGCGGATCGGCGACACCATCACCATCGGCAACCTGTCGGGCACGGTGAGCAAGATCCGCATCCGCGCCACGACCATCACCGACTTCGACCGCAAGGACATCATTGTCCCGAACAAGACGTTCATCACCGGGCAACTGATCAACTGGTCGCTGACCGATACCATCACCCGCGTCACCTTGAAGCTGGGCGTGGATTACGGCTCCGACCTGGATCTGGTCAAGGAACTGCTGCTCAAGGCCGCCCGGGAAAACCCGCGCGTCCTCAAGGAACCCGAGCCGCACGTGTACTTCCTCAACTTCGGCGAAAGCACCCTCGACCACGAATTGCGCATGCATGTGCGCGACCTCGGTGACCGCAACCCGGTGATCGACGAAGTGAACCGCTTCATCAACCGCGAGTTCAAGAAGCAGCACATCAACATCTCGTTCCGCCAGATGGAGGTGTACCTGAAGAACCTCCACGGTCAGGAATACAAGTTGGTGCCCATCGAGGACGAGAACAAAACCATCGTGCCGATCAGCGGCGAGCAAAAGCCGCTGCAAGAGCCGCCGCCGGCCAAACTCGACTAACCGGTCTGATCCCAGCAGAATGCTCGGACATTCTGCTGGAGCCGGCCCTTGAAAGCCCTCGACGAACTGACCTTCGACAATCGCTTCGCCCGCCTCGGCGATTCGTTCTCCGCCCATGTGCTGCCCGAGCCGATCGACAACCCGCGTCTGGTCGTCGCCAGCCCTGCGGCCCTGGCCTTGCTCGATCTCGACCCGGCAACCGCTGAGACTCAGGAATTCGCTGAACTGTTCGGCGGCCACAAGTTATGGGCGGATGCCGAGCCACGGGCGATGGTCTATTCCGGGCATCAGTTCGGCGGCTACACGCCACAACTGGGCGATGGTCGCGGGTTGTTGCTCGGCGAGGTCTACAACAACGCCGGTGAACACTGGGACCTGCATCTGAAGGGCGCCGGGCAGACGCCGTTTTCGCGCATGGGCGATGGCCGCGCGGTGCTGCGTTCGTCGATTCGTGAGTTTCTCGCCTCCGAGGCGCTGCACGCGCTGAACATCCCGTCTTCACGTGCCGCCTGCGTGATTGGCTCCGACACTCCGGTGTGGCGCGAAAAGCAGGAACGCGCGGCGATGGTGCTGCGTCTGGCGCCAAGCCATGTGCGCTTCGGCCACTTCGAATACTTCTACTACACCAAGCGTCCCGAGCAGCAGAAGTTGCTCGGCGAACACGTATTGGCGATGCACTATCCCGAGTGCCTGGAGCAACCGGAACCGTATCTGGCGATGTTCCGCGAGATCGTCGAGCGCAATGCCGAACTGATCGCCAAGTGGCAGGCCTACGGCTTCTGTCACGGGGTGATGAACACCGACAACATGTCGATCCTCGGCATCACCTTCGACTTCGGCCCGTTCGCCTTCCTCGACGACTTTGACGCCAACTTCATCTGCAACCACTCGGATGATCAGGGCCGCTACTCGTTCAGCAACCAGGTGCCGATCGGCCAGTGGAACCTCAGCGCTCTAGCCCAGGCCCTGACGCCGTTCATCAGCGTCGAAGCCCTGCGCGAAACCCTCGGTTTGTACCTGCCGTTGTTCCAGGCGCACTACCTCGACCTGATGCGCCGCCGCCTCGGTTTCACCAGCGCCGAGGATGACGACCAGAAACTGCTCGAAGACCTGTTGCAACTGATGCAGAACAGCGGCGTCGATTACACGCTGTTCTTCCGCCATCTCGGCGAAGAGTCCGCAGAGCAGGCTGTCGCCCGCTTGCGCGATGACTTCGTCGACATCAAAGGCTTCGATGCCTGGGGCGAGCGTTACGTGGCGCGCGTTGCCCGCGATGGCGACAGCGATCAGCAGCAACGCCGGGCGCGGATGCACGCGGTCAATCCGCTGTACATCCTGCGCAACTACTTGGCGCAGAAGGCTATCGATGCCGCCGAGCAAGGCGACTACTCAGAAGTGCGCCGGCTGCATGCGGTGCTGAGCACGCCGTTCGACGAGCAGCCGGGGATGGAAGGTTATGCCGAGCGGCCGCCGGAGTGGGGCAAGCATCTGGAGATCAGTTGTTCGTCTTGAGGCTCCGGATTCAACCTTGATAAACGCCTCGTACGACTCCAGATCAGTCGTACGAGATATCAACTTAAACCGAGCCCGTCATGACCACTCCACTCCTCATCCCCTGCCCCGCCTGCAACGGCCTCAACCGCATCCCCGCCGAACGCCTGGGCGATCAGCCGAAATGCGGGCGCTGCAAGTCCGCGGTGCTGTTGAGCAAGCCGTTCGAACTCGAGCAAGGCGACTACGCCAGCCAGATCAAAGGAGATCTGCCGTTGTTGGTGGATGTGTGGGCGGACTGGTGTGGGCCGTGCAAGTCCTTTGCGCCGGTATTCGAGCAGGCGGCCGCGCAGTTGGCGGGCAAGTGCCGCTTGGCCAAGCTCGACAGCGAGGCCAATCAGCAGTTGTCAGCGCAGTTGGGGATTCGCTCGATTCCGAGTTTGATTCTGTTCAAGAACGGTCGGGAAGTGGCGCGCCAGAGCGGGGCGTTTCCGTTGCCACAGTTGATGGCGTGGCTGCGTAGCCAGGGCATCTGACCCAACACAAATTCAATTGTAGGAGTGAGCCTGCTCGCGATGGCGTCTTTTCAGGCAACTCAGATGCTCGCAGACAGGACGCCATCGCGAGCAGGCTCACTCCTACAGGTGATCTCAGTAGCTCAGGGATCAATGGTCTTCGAGCAGGTTGTGCAGTTCGACGAACTGCTGCGTCAGCTTGTGCCGCGGGTCGAGGTGGATCAGCGGGGTGCTGGCCTGGTGCGACTCGCGCATGCGCACCGAGCTGCTCAAGTACACCGGCAGCACCGGCAAACCTTCAGCGATCAACTCATCAAGCATCTGCTGCGGCAGGCTGGCCCGGGCCTGGAACTGGTTGACCACGATGCCTTCGACTTCCAGACCTTCGTTGTGGTCCTCCTTCAACTCTCCGATCTCCGCCAGCAGGCCGTACAGCGCCTGCCGCGAGAAGCTGTCGCAATCGAAGGGAATCAGCACACGATCGGCGGCAATCAATGCCGACACTGCATAAAAATTCAGCGCCGGCGGCGTGTCGAGGTAGATCCGGTCGTAATCTTCCGACAACTCGTCCAGCAACTTACGCAGCTTGTTGATCTTGTGTTTGGCCTCAAGCTTGGGCTGCAGGTCGGCCAGCTCAGCGGTAGCGGTGATGATGTGCAGGTTGTCGAACGGGGTTTCGTAGATGTCGGCCTGGTTTTTCTTCGAGAACGGCCCAGATGACAAGGTTTGCTTGAAGAAATCGGCAATGCCCATCGGTATGTCATCGCCGGTGAGCCCCGTCAGGTACTGAGTGGAGTTGGCCTGGGCATCGAGGTCGACCAACAGCGTGCGATAGCCCTCGCTGGCACTCACCGCTGCCAGATTGCAGGCAATGCTGGATTTGCCCACGCCACCTTTCTGATTGAACACCACGCGTCGCATGACAAAACCTCCGTGTATCAAAGAATGACCGAGTGTAGTTGCCTGTGCGTGCGCTTCGCTACCTTCAACGAAGCGGACTACAGAGTCAGGCGCAAAAATCAGCGGGCACGGCGGGTAAAAACCTCCCGAGTGCGCTGATATGCCCGACAGACAAATCCCGCACGATCCGGATAATGGCCAAATGACATTTTTTCCACGAACCACTCGGTACATTTCGTTGCGTAAAACGTAACCAACATTTGCTACACACTCGTCGCACCGGGATAATGCGCGCCACCCGGCGCCATGCGCCACCTCAGGTCAGCCGCGGCCCTGGCGACTCAAAGCGTCATAAAAGCCCGCAGGGGCGGGATGAACATCCGTGATCAACTTCAACATCGCCCAATGGCGCGCGTGGGCCCCGGGGCTCGACAGCGTGGACGCGTGGCAGGCCTGGAGCCGACAACCGGTCGTACTCCCGAGCAGCGATGCCGCGCCCGATGTGTCGTTTCTGCCAGCCATGCAGCGCCGACGCCTCAGCCGTCTGGCGCGGATGGCGTTCAGTGTCGGCTGGCCGCTGGCCGATGGACGGGAAAACCTGCCGCTGGTGTTTGTTTCACGACACGGCGAAACCCCGCGCACCTTCGAGATCCTCAGTGATCTGGCCAAGGACGAGCCGTTGTCGCCGACCCAGTTCAGCCTGTCGGTGCACAACGCGATCATTGGTCTGTGGTCGATCATGCGCGGTGAAAACAGCGAAATGACTGCACTGGCGGCCGCAGGCGATGGCCTGGAACACGGCATCATCGAAGCCTCCGCCCTGCTCGCTGAAGGCGCTCCCGCGGTGCTGCTGATCATCACCGAAGAACAGCCGCCCGAGGCCTATTTGCAGTGGGTCGACGACGTGCCGTTCCCTTATGCGCTGGGTCTGCTGCTCACCCCCGGTACCGACTGGCGGCTGACCCTGAACAGCGGCCAGGAAACAGTGTCCAAAGCGCACTGGCCACACGCGCTGAATCTGTTGCGCGCCCTGCTCGGTCAGCAAACCCATTGCCAACATGCCTGGAAAAATCGTGTATGGACCTGGCAACGCAACCCGTGACCGAGAAGAACCGCGACGCCTATTACTGGCGCTTGCTGGCCACCGCCGCCAGTTTCACCCTGTTCGGGCTCGGCGGGTTGTGCCTGCGCTTGCTGGTATTTCCGCTGCTCGGCTGTCTGCCGGGTGACGCGCTCAGGCATCGTCAACGCGCACGGCAAACCGTCAGTCGGCTGTTCTGGTTTTTCGTGCGGTTCATGGCCCGCACCGGTGTGCTGACTTATGACATTCAAGGGGCCGAACGCCTCGGGCGTCCAGGGCAGATGATCATCGCCAACCACCCGTCGCTGATCGACGTGGTGTTCCTGATCGGCCTGGTGCGCCAGGCCAATTGCGTGGTGAAGAAAAGCCTGTGGGAAAACCCCTTCACCCGCGGCCCGCTGCGCAGTACCGAATACATCAGCAACGACGGCAGCATGGACATGCTCGACGGTGCCGCCGAGTCCCTGCAAAACGGCCAGACCCTGATCATTTTCCCCGAGGGCACGCGCACTCGACCTGGTCAGGCGCCAGCCTTTCATCGGGGGGCTGCAGCGATTGCCCTGCGCGGTGCGAAAATCCTTACGCCAGTGGTCATCAAGGTCAATCCGACCACCCTGACCAAGGCCGAACCCTGGTATCGCATCCCCCACCGCCGCGTGCACTTCAGTTTTCGTGTCGGGGCCGATATAGATCCACAGACTTTCGCCACGCAAGGCCCGGCACCGCAGGCCTCGCGCAAGCTCAATGATTATTTGCACTCTTACTACATTAAGGAGCTCGCCGAAGATGAGCGATCTGCACCGTGAAATAAAACTGCTGATCATCGACGCCCTGGGCCTCGAAGACATCAGCGTCGACGACATCGGCGACGAGCAGACGCTGTTCGGCGAAGGCCTGGGCCTGGATTCGGTCGACGCACTGGAACTGGGTCTGGCGATCCAGAAAAAGTACGGTATCAAGATCGACGCCGACGCCAAAGACACCCGTAACCACTTCACCAATGTGGCGAGCCTTGCGGCGTTCGTCACGGCAAAACAGGCAGCTTGAGACCGGACCATGCAAACTCGTGACGACATTTTCAACACCCTGCGCGATGCCTTGGTCGAGCTGTTCGAACTGGATCCGGCGCGGATCAGCCTGGAGTCCAACCTGTATCAGGATCTGGAGATCGACAGCATCGACGCGGTCGACCTGATCGATCACATCAAACGCCAGACCGGCAAGAAAATCGCCGCCGAAGAATTCAAATCGGTGCGCACCGTCGGTGACGTGGTCGAGGCGGTCTACCGTCTGGTTCAACCGGCCGCATGAGCCGATTGATCGGCCTCGGCCTGCTGCTGGCGGGGCTGCTGTACCCCTTTGCGGTGTATTTCGGCATGGAGCACTTCGCCCCGTGGCAGTTCGGACTGCTGCTGGGCGGGCTGTGGCTGGCGCGCGCGCTGACCGGCGAACGCAAGCCCGGCAGCCGCTGGATGGCCTGCGTGGCGATCGGGTTCTGCCTGCTGCTGGCGCTGTTCGACAGTCCGCTGTTGCTGCGCTGGTATCCGGTGCTGATCAGCGGCTTCATGCTGGTGCTGTTCAGCCTGAGCCTGAAATACGGGCCGCCGATGGTCGAGCGTCTGGCGCGATTGCGCGAGCCGCAATTGCCGCCCGAAGCGATCCGTTACACCCGCCAGGTCACGGTGGCCTGGAGCGTGTTTTTCTTCTGCAACGGTTTGTGCGCCGCGCTCCTGACCCTGTGGGCGCCGCTGGATTGGTGGATGTTGTACACCGGCCTGATCTCCTACGGATTGATCGGCCTGATGTTTGCCATTGAATGGCTGATACGACAACGGGTAAGAGGCCGTAAATGAACTGGATAAAACTTGAGCAACTGTTGCTCAAGGCCCTGCCGGAGCGCGCAATCAGCGCCGCCCCGGCGCTCGACCACACGCAACTGCGCGAGCAGGCGCTGAGCGTTGCCGCCGGCCTGCAGGCACGCGGCGTGCAGCGCATGGCGGTGCATCTGGAAGATGCCGCCGACCTCGCCATCGCCCTGCTCGGCGCCTGGCGCGCGGGCGTCGCCGTCCTGCTGCCCTCCGACCTGCAAGCGCAGACCCGCCAGCGCTGGTCGAGTGAGGTCGATCTGTGGTTGAGCGATCACCCCGATGATGCTCACTTGAGCGATCTGCTGCAGCCGGCCCTGCCCGGTGCTGAACTCGACCTCGAGCAGTGCCGCCTGAGCCTGTGCACCTCCGGCTCCAGCGGCGAGCCCAAGCGTATCGACAAGACTCTGCGCCAACTGGCCAACGAGGTCGAGGCACTGGAGCAACTGTGGGGCGCGGATCTCGGTGAAGCCTGGATCATCGGCAGCGTCGCCACCCAGCACATCTACGGTTTGTTGTTCCGGGTGCTGTGGCCGCTGTGCGCCGGACGCCCGTTCGTGCGCAGGCAACTGGCGTTTCCGGAAGACCTGCAGCGTGCCAGCCGCGAACACCCGGCCTTCGCCTGGGTCGGCAGCCCGGCATTGCTCAAGCGCATGGGCGATAACCTCGACTGGCCGGCCCTGAGCGCCGTGCGCCGGGTGTTTTCCTCCGGCGGCGCTTTACCCGCAGACGCGGCACAGGGCCTGCAGCAACGCCTGCAACAGTGGCCGACCGAAATCCTCGGCAGCTCGGAAACCGGCGGCATCGCCTGGCGTCAGGGCGCCAGCCTGTGGCAGCCCTTCGTCGGGGTTGAGCTAAGCCAGGACAGCGACGGCGCCCTGCTGATCGCTTCTCCCTATCTGCCGGCCGGGCATGTCGAACATACCGCCGATGCCGTGCGCATCGCCGCCGACGGACGTTTCGAACTGCTCGGGCGGCTGGACCGTATCGTCAAACTCGAAGAGAAGCGTATCTCCCTGCCGATGCTCGAACAGGCACTGGTCGCCCACGAGTGGGTCGCCGAAGCACGGCTGGGCGTGGTTCAGGAAAACCGCGCGGTACTTGGCGCCTTGCTGGTGCTCAGCGACGCCGGCCTGTTTGCCTTGCGCGAACACGGTCGTCGCAGCCTGACCGAAGCCCTGCGCAAACACCTGAGCCAGCATTGCGAGGCGCTGGCCTTGCCCCGGCGCTGGCGTCTGGTGCGGCAACTGCCGCTGAACAGCCAGGGCAAGCTGCCGCAGGCCGACATCGAAGCCCTGCTGCTGGCGCCACGGCCGAAAACTCCGGAAGTGCTGGAGCAGGTCGAAACCGACGGCGAGTGGAGCCTGCAATTGAGTGTTCCGCCGGACCTGGCCTACTTCAGCGGCCACTTCCCCAAGGCCCCGGTGCTGCCCGGTGTGGTACAGGTCGAATGGGCGCTGAACCTTGGCCGACAACTGCTGAACCTGGCCGGCAAATTTGCCGGCATGGAAGTGCTGAAATTCCAGCAACTGGTGCGCCCTGGCGATGAAATCCAGCTGCACCTGCGTTTCGATCCCGAGCGCGGCAAGCTGTATTTCGCCTACCGCAATGACACCGCGACCTGCTCCAGCGGACGAATCCTGCTAGGAGCCGCCGATGCATAACCTGTGGCGAGGGAGCTTGCTCCCGCTGGGCTGCGAAGCGGCCCCAAACTCGGTTCACGCAAAACTGCGAGCGAGTGCTGCGCACTCGAGCGGGAGCAAGCTCCCTCGCCACAGTGGGGATGTGGTCAATGCATAACCCTTGCGCCGTGATTCCGGTCTACAACCATGAAACCGCGATCGGCACCGTGGTCGACGCGCTGCTCGCCCAAGGCCTGCCGTGCATTCTGGTGGACGATGCCAGCACCCCGTCCTGCGCGCGAGTGCTGGATGCGCTGGCCGAACGCGAAAGCGTGCATCTGGTGCGCCTGACCCTCAATCAGGGCAAGGGCGGCGCGGTGATGACCGGCCTGCGCGAGGCTGCTCGTCTGGGCTTCACCCATGCCCTGCAAGTTGACGCCGACGGCCAGCACGACCTGCACGACGTCGCCCGTTTCGTCGAGGAATCCCGCGCCCACCCGGACGCGATGATCTGCGGTTATCCGCTGTTTGACGAGAGCGTGCCCAAGGGCCGTTTGTACGCACGTTATCTGACCCACGTGATGGTCTGGATCAACACGCTGTCGCTGCAGATTCGCGATTCGATGTGCGGCTTTCGCGTCTATCCGCTGGCCCCGACGCTGGCGGTGATCGACTCGGCGCGGGTCGGCAAGCGCATGGATTTCGACTCGGACATCCTCGTGCGTCTGGCGTGGCGCAACCAGCCGATGCGCTGGCTGCAGACCAGCGTGCATTACCCGCTGGACGGCGTCTCGCACTTCCGTCTGTTCCATGACAACGCGCTGATTTCCAGCATGCATACCCGGTTGTTCTTCGGCATGCTGCTGCGCCTGCCCGTCATCCTCTGGCGCCGGTGGCGAGCATGAGCGTCGAGACCGACAAGAAGCACTGGGCCGACCGCGAAGAACGCGGCAGCTTCCTGCTGATGAAATTCACCGCGTTCGCCGCCAAGGTGCTTGGCCGGCGTCTGCTCAGTCCGCTGCTGTACGGCATCGTCCTGTACTTCTTCCTGTTCGGCCGTACCGCGCGCAACAGTGCCTGGCAATACCAGCAACGGTTGGCCGACTGGAGCAACCGCGCCGAATTGCGCCCGAGTTACTGGCGGGTGTTCCGCCAGTTCATGGCGTTCGCCGATTCGCTGCTCGACAAGCTCGACGTGTGGAACGGCAAGCTGCGCATCGAGCAGATCGAAATCATCGACCCGGCATTGCTGCGCAATCAGTTGCGCGGCAGTCGCGGGCAACTGCTGGTCGGCGCGCACCTGAGCAACCTCGAGGTGTGCCGGGCGCTGGCGGAGATTGGCGAAAAGGTCACCATGAACGTATTGGTGCACACCAAGCACGCCGAGCAGTTCAATCGCTTGCTGGGCGAGGCCGGGGCGACCAATCTGCGCCTGATTCAGGTCAGCGAGCTGGACCCGGTAATCATGCTGCAACTGCACGAACGCCTGGAGCGCGGCGAGTGGCTGGCGATTGCTGGCGACCGCGTGCCGTTGCACGGCGGGCGCAGCGTCAGCGTGGACTTTCTCGGCCACCCGGCAGCGCTTCCGCAAGGTCCGTGGCTGCTGGCCGGTTTGCTCAAGTGTCCGGTCAATCTGCTGATGTGCCTGAAACAACCGGACGGCCACTATCGCCTGACCCTCGAGCCGTTCGCCGACAGCGTGACGTGGACACGCCGCGAGCGCGAGCAGGTCATTCATCAGTGGGCCACCCGCTACGCGCAGCGCCTGAGTCACTATTGCCTCGAAGCCCCGCACCAATGGTTCAACTTTTACCCTTTCTGGAAGACCGATGACGACGCCCACCCATGAGCCGGTAACCTTCGGCGAACGCCCTTTGCACATCGAAGACGTGCTGGCCCTGGCCAACCGTCAGGCGCCCGTGCAGTTGCAGAGCGACGCCGCTTACCGCGAGCGCATCGCCAAAGGCGCACGGTTCCTCGACTCGCTGCTGGACAAGGAAGGCGTGATCTACGGCGTGACCACCGGTTACGGCGATTCCTGCGTGGTCGCGGTGCCGCTGCATCACGTCGAGGCACTGCCGCGTCATCTCTACACCTTCCACGGTTGCGGACTCGGCAAACTGCTCGACCCGCAAGCCACCCGCGCCGTGCTGGCGGCGCGTTTGCAGTCGCTGTGTCACGGCGTGTCCGGGGTGCGCATCGAACTGCTGGAGCGCCTGCACGCCTTCCTCGAACACGACATCCTGCCGCTGATCCCCGAAGAAGGTTCGGTCGGGGCCAGCGGCGATCTGACGCCGCTGTCCTACGTCGCCGCCACCCTGTCCGGCGAGCGCGAAGTGCTGTTCCGTGGCGAACGCCGGCAAGCGGCCGACGTGCATCGCGAACTGGGCTGGACGCCATTGGTGCTCCGTCCGAAAGAAGCGCTGGCCTTGATGAACGGCACGGCGGTGATGACCGGTCTTGCGTGCCTGGCTTTCGCCCGCGCCGACTATCTGCTGCAACTGGCCACGCGCATCACCGCGCTCAACGTGGTCGCGCTGCAAGGCAATCCGGAACACTTCGACGAGCGTCTGTTCGCCGCCAAGCCGCATCCGGGGCAGATGCAAGTCGCCGCGTGGCTGCGCAAGGATCTGGCGATCGACGCGCCGACCGCGCCGCTGCATCGCCTGCAGGATCGCTACTCGCTGCGCTGCGCCCCGCACGTGCTCGGGGTGCTGGCCGACAGCCTGAACTGGCTGCGCTCATTCATCGAGACCGAACTCAACAGCGCCAACGACAACCCGATCATCGACGCCGAAGCCGAACGCGTGCTGCACGGCGGGCACTTCTACGGCGGGCACATCGCGTTCGCCATGGACAGCCTGAAAAATCTGGTGGCCAACGTCGCCGACCTGCTCGACCGGCAGCTCGCGCTGCTGGTCGACGAGCGCTACAACCACGGTTTGCCGAGCAACCTGTCCGGCGCCCCGGCGGATCGCGCCATGATCAATCACGGCTTCAAGGCCGTGCAGATCGGCACCAGCGCCTGGACCGCCGAAGCGCTGAAAAACACCATGCCGGCCAGCGTGTTCTCACGCTCCACCGAGTGTCACAACCAGGACAAGGTGAGCATGGGCACCATCGCCGCCCGTGACGCGATTCGCGTGCTGGAGCTGACCGAACAAGTCGCCGCCGCCACGTTGCTCGCGGCCAATCAGGGCGTCTGGCTGCGTGGTCGCGATGAAGACGCACGCGCGCTGCCACCTTCGCTGGCCGCCATGCACGAAGAGCTGGCCAAGGACTTCCCGCCGGTCATCGAAGACCGTGCACTCGAAGGCGAATTGCGCCTGTGTCTGCAACGCATTGCCGAGCAACACTGGAGGCTGCATGCGTAGCGCCGGAGTGCTGCACGCCGACACGGAAATCCTCGTACCGTTTTTCGACGTCGACACCATGCACGTGGTCTGGCACGGGCATTACGTCAAATACCTGGAAGTGGCGCGCTGCGCGCTGCTCGACAAGATCGGCCACAACTACACGCAGATGTCCGAGTCCGGTTACGCGTGGCCGATCATCGACCTGCAACTGCGTTATGTGCGCGGCGCGGTGTTCGGCCAGCGCGTGAACGTGCGCGCCAGTCTGGTGGAGTGGGAGAACCGCTTGAAGATCAATTATCTGATCACCGACCTGCAGACCGGCGAACGCCTGACCCGTGCCAGCTCGGTGCAGGTGGCGGTCGAGATCAGCAGCCGCGAGATGCAACTGGCCTCACCCAAAGTGTTCACCGAAGCGGTGGAAAGGATGCTGCGATGAACCTGTTCTGCAAATGCCTTGGCGCGATGGCGCTGCTCGCCGTGTCGACGCTGGCCAACGCCTTCGACCTGCAACAGCTCAGCGAACAACTGGCGAAACCGGAAGTGATCCACGGCCAGTTCACTCAGGAAAAACACCTGCGCGCGCTGCCTCAGCCGTTGATCAGCAAAGGCAACTTTGTCCTGGCGAAAAATCACGGCCTGCTCTGGCTGCTCAAGACCCCGTTGCAACAGGATTACCGCATCACCGCCAACGGCATCGCCCGTCGTGACGGCAACGCTTGGCAGCTGCTGCCGAACAAGAGCGCCGGGGCCGAACAGAACCGTTTGTTCCTCGCCGTGCTGCAAGGCGACAGCAGCGGTTTGCAACGGGATTTCGAACTGGCCCTGAGCGGCGACGCACAGCAGTGGAAGCTCACCCTGACCCCGCGCTCGGTGCTGCTCAAGCAAGTGTTCAATCAGATCAATATCGACGGCGGTGAGCTGGTACAGACCATCGAACTGCTGGAAACCCAGGGCGACAGCACCGTGCTGCGCATGAAAGACAGCAGCGCCGGTCAACCGTTGAGCGAAGCGGAGCAACATGACTTTGCCGAGTGAAAGCAGGCTGCCGTGGCTGTTCCTGATCCTGCTGCTGGCGGTCGTCGCGCTGGCCGGGTGGCAGTGGCGCGACGGTGCGCCGCTGTCGGCCAACCTCATGGAGCTGGTGCCCGGGACCAACCCTGACGCCCTCGAACTGCGCGCCGAACAGCGCATGCAGGAGCCGCTCAATCGGGAAATGCTGGTGCTGGTCGGCCACGCCGATCGCCAGCAAGCGGTGGCCATGGCTCAGACTCTGGGCGAGCAATGGCAGGCCAGCGGTCTGTTCGAAAAGGTCCAGTGGAACCTGCAGGCGGATCTGCCGGCGCTGCGCACGCAACTGCTGCAAGGGCGACTGGCGATGCTCTCGGCGGATGACCGGCAACTGCTGACCGAGCATCCCGATGCGTTCATTCAGCAACGGGTGCAAGCGCTGTTCGACCCGTTCAACGGTTTCACCCTGGTACCGAGCCAGGACGACTGGCTGGGCCTGACCGGACGCATCCAGAACAGCCAGCCGAAACACGGCGCGGTGCAACTGGACATCGGCAGCGGCGCACTGGTCGCCGATGCCGACGGCAAGCGCTGGGTGCTGCTGCGCGCGCGCACCACCGGCAATGCCTTCGACATGAACCTGCCGCTGAAAGTCGCTGATCTGCTGCAGCACAGTCGCGAGCAAGCGGCGAGAGCCGACGTGCAACTGTTGGCTGCCAGCGGTCTGCTGTACGCCGCCAACGGTCAGCAGCAAGCCACCCGCGAAATGACCTGGGTCGGCGGCGGCGCCACGCTCGGGATTCTGTTGTTGCTGCTGTTGGCGTTTCGCCGCTGGCGGGTGCTGCTGGCGTTCGTGCCGGTGCTGGTGGGCATGCTGTTCGGCGCGGTGGCCTGCGTGGCGCTGTTCGGCCACATGCACGTGATGACCCTGGTACTCGGCTCCAGCCTGATCGGCGTGGCGGTGGATTACCCGCTGCACTATCTGTCGAAAAGCTGGAGCCTCAAGCCGTGGCGCAGCTGGCCGGCGCTGCGCCTGACCCTCTCCGGACTGACGCTGAGCCTGATCACCAGCGCCATCGGTTATCTGGCGCTGGCCTGGACGCCCTTCCCGGCGCTGACGCAAATCGCGGTGTTCTCCGCCGCTGGCTTGCTCGGCGCTTATTTGTCGGCGGTGTGCCTGCTGCCAGCCCTGCTGAAAAACGTTGAACTGCAACCGGCGCAATGGCCGCTGCGCCTGGCCGAGCGTCTGGTGCAACTGCACGAAACGCTGCTCGAACACGTGCGCACCCCGGTGCTGCTGGCGCTGCTGATCGCCTTCTGCGCCGGCGGTCTGGTGCAGCTGCAAAGCAAGAACGACATCCGCCAGTGGGTCGGTGCGCCACAACACCTGACAGATGAAGCGCAGACCATCGCACGCATCACCGGCTATCAGCCGACCAGCCAGTTCTTCCTCGTGCGCGGCGCCAATCAGCAGCAACTGCTGGAGCGTCAGGCCGCGCTGAGCGAGCGTCTGCAGCAACTGGTCAACCTCGACAAACTGCAAGGCTATCTGGCCCTCGATCAACTGCTCAGTCCGCCGAGCCAGCAACAGCAGGTTCGCGAAGCGCTGAGCAAACTGCCGCAATACTGGCAGCCACTGCTCGAGCTCGGCGTACCGCTCGCGGCGTTGCAAACCGAACTGCAGCAGTTGCAGAGCCTGCCCGCCGAGGACATCGACGCGGCACTCGCCGGGCCGTTAGGCGAGCCTTACCGTACGCTGTGGCTCGGCCCGACCGCTGACGGCGTGGCGGCGATGACCAGCCTGCAAGGCCTGAACAATCCGTCACTGCTGCGGGTGCAGGCGCTGGACTTGCCGGGGGTGATGCTGGTGGATCGTCTCGGCGAATTGAACAACGTATTCGCCGCGACCCAGATCAGCGCCGCCGAACTGAAACTCGCCTCCTGCGTGTTGATCGTGCTGGTGCTGATCGTGCCGTTCGGTTTCGGTGGCGCCTTGCGCATCGTCGCCCTGCCGCTGCTGGCAGCGCTGTGCAGCCTTGCCAGCCTCGGTTGGCTCGGTCAGCCGCTGACCCTGTTCAGCCTGTTCGGCCTGCTGCTGGTAACGGCGATCAGCGTCGATTACGCGATCCTCATGCGTGAGCAGGTCGGCGGTGCGGCTGTCAGCTTGCTGGGCACCTTGCTGGCGGCGTTGACGACCTGGTTGTCGTTCGGTCTGCTGGCGGTGTCGAGCACGCCGGCGGTGAGCAACTTCGGCCTGGCGGTAAGCCTGGGGCTGGCGTTCAGTTTCATTCTGGCGCCGTGGGCCGGACGTCACGTCCACCGCGCCGCCGTCGTGGAGCCGGCAGCGTGATGGTCGTCAGCTTCTGGCTGATGGCCTTGGCGCTGTTCGCTGTGGCGACCCGTATCGGTCGGCATTTCGGCCTGATCCCGATCGTCAGCCAGTTGCTGCTGGCCAGCTTCGGGTTGCCGCTGCTGATGTATTTCTGGATCGAACCGGGCTGGCAGCTCAGCGGTGCTCAACTGATTGCGCCGGTGTGGCTGAAAGACCTCTACAGCCTGAGTTTCGCGCTGTTGCTCGGGCACATTCTCAGTGATGTGATCGACCTGCGGCTCGACCGCCAGAGCGTGAAAATCGCCGTGCCGAGTTTTGCCGTGCCATTTGCCTCCGGTCTGGCGGCCGCCGCTTGGTTGCTGCCAGCGCAACCGTGGCTGAACTCGCTGGCGATCGGTCTGGTGTTCGCGATCACGGCGATCCCGGTGCTGTATCTGTATTTGCGTCACATCGACTACCCGCCCGCCGCCACCCGGCGTCTGGTGCAGACCGCCATCCTCATCGACCTGACCTGCTGGACGCTGTTCGGTGTCGCTCAGGGCAGTCTGCATCTGAGCAGTCTGTTGCTGCCGCTGGGACTGGCCTGCGTGCCGCTGCTGTTGCATCTGCTGCGCGTGCGTCGACCGCTGACCTACAGCCTTGGTTTCTTTGCGCTGCTGGTGCTGGCCGAGCACTACAAACTCAACGCACTGATTTTCGGCATCGGTTATCTGCTGTGCATGGCCTTGCTGAAAGTACCGTTGGTGCTGCCATTGCCGGCGCGGTGGATGAGCCGTTTGCAGACATGGATCGCGATCCCGCTGATCCTCACCTTCGGCATCGTGCAGATCGACGTGCACAGCGCCCTCGCCAGCCTCGGCGCGGTGCAATGGGCGGCGCTGCTGCTGTTGCCGATTGCCAGTAAACTGCTCGGCAACTGGCTGGGCCTGGGCTGGGCCGGTGCGTCGTTTGAAGGCGCCAGCCGCTGGCGTGAAAGCGTGCTGCTGAACATTCGCGGGCTGAGCGAAATCGTCTTTCTCAACCTGCTGCTGCAACAACAGCTCATCAGCCCGGCGCTGTACTTCGCGCTGATGCTGATGGGCCTGATCGCGACGCTGTTGCCGGCCCTGATCGGCCTGCACCGCGCGCCCCTGAAAACCACCGCCACTGCGCCCGGGAGTTCACGTGCCAACCGTTGAAATGCAACGTCGTCAGGTAGTGATCATTGGTGCCGGCCCGTCCGGCGCCATCGCCGCCGCGCTGCTCACGCGCAAGGGCCACGATGTGCTGGTGCTCGAGCGCCAGCACTTCCCGAGGTTTTCCATTGGTGAAAGCCTGCTCAGCCACTGCCTGGACTTCGTCGAAGAAGCCGGCATGCTCGACGCCGTCAACGCCGCCGGCTTCCAGCGCAAGACCGGTGCTGCGTTCGCCTGGGGCGAGCGCTACAGCGCCTTCGATTTCGGCGACACCTTCAGCGCGGGCAAGCCGACCACATTCCAGGTGCAGCGCGCCGATTTCGACAAGCTGCTGGCCGATCAGGCTGAATTGCAGGGTGCCGAAATCCGCTACGGCGACGCCATCGTCCGCGTCGATTTCGATCGGGCCAGACCGCAGCTCGACGTGCTGCGCGAGGACGGCAGCGAGTACCGCGTCGAAGCGGGTTTCGTACTCGACGCCAGCGGCTACGGGCGCGTGCTGTCGCGTTTGCTCGAGCTGGAAGCGCCGTCGAATTTCCCGGTGCGCCAGGCGGTGTTCACCCACGTTGAAGATCACATCGACAACCCGGCCTTCGACCGCGAGAAGATCCTCGTCACCACCCACCCCGAGCACCGCGACATCTGGTTCTGGACGATCCCGTTCAGCAACGGTCGCTGCTCGGTGGGCGTGGTGGCTGCCGCCGAACATCTCCATGGTCGCGACAGCGATCTGGACGCCTGCCTGCGCGGCTTCATCGGCGAAACCCCGAGCCTCGCCGGTGTATTGAACAACGCGGTGTGGGACACCCCGGCGCGCACCCTCGGTGGTTATGCGGCGAATGTGAAAACCCTGCATGGCCCCGGCTTCGCCCTGCTCGGCAACGCCGCGGAATTTCTCGACCCGGTGTTCTCCTCCGGCGTGACCATCGCCATGCGTTCGGCGAGCATGGCCGCCGCCGTCCTGCACCGGCAGTTGCAGGGCGAAACCGTCGATTGGCAGCGCGAGTTCGCCGAACCGCTCAAACGTGGGGTCGACACCTTCCGCTGCTACGTCGAAGGCTGGTATGCCGGCACCTTTCAGGACGTGATTTTTTATCAAGACAGTCAGGCGGAGATTCGCCGAATGATCTGCTCGATCCTCGCCGGCTACGCCTGGGATGAACGCAACCCGTTCGTCAGCGAAGCGCGCCGCCGGTTGAAGATGATTTCCGAACTCTGTGCAAAGGACGCCCCATGAATTACTTGAGCGACAGCTACGTCGAGGAAACCCGCTTCGGTTTCTGGTTCCTGCGCAGCCACACTTGGCAGCACCATGTGTTGCGCGTGGCGATCAACGATTTGCGCGGGCTGTTCAGCGAGTCGCTGCCGGCCAATCCGGTGCTGCTGGATGCCGGTTGTGGTCAGGGCAAGTCGTTCCGGCATTTGCGCCAGACCTTCGCCCCGCAGCGCTTGATCGGTGTCGATGCCGATCCGCACAGCCTTGAATTGAGCGCCGAAGAAGCGGCGCGTCAGGGTTTCGATGTGGAGCTGATCGGCAGTGACTGCGCGACGCTCAACGTGGCGGACGCCAGTGTCGATCTGCTGTTCTGCCACCAGACCTTTCATCATCTGGTCGAACAGGAAAAAGCCCTCGCCGAGTTCTACCGCGTACTGAAGCCGGGCGGTTATCTGCTGTTCGCCGAGTCCACCGAGGCTTACATTGATACCTGGGTGATTCGCTGGCTGTTCCGCCATCCGATGCATGTGCAGAAGAGCGCGGCGCAGTACCTGGAGATGATTCGCCAGCAGGGTTTCGAGTTTGGCGAACGCAATGTCTCGTACCCGTATTTGTGGTGGAGTCGTTCGAAGGATTTCGGCTTGCTGGAGCGGTTCGGGTTGCGCCGGCCGAAGCCGTTTGGCGAGCGTGAGGAAACGTTGGTGAATGTCGTTGCCCGAAAACCATTGGCAGGGGCTTGCTGATGCAACACTTAACCTGTGGGAGCGGGCTTGCTCGCGAAAGCGGTGGGTCAGTTGGCATTGATGTCGGATGTGCCGACGCCTTCGCGAGCAAGCCCGCTCCCACAGGGGTTGTGGTGTGGCTGGTATTGTTGCTAACGGCCCTGCTAAGTGGATGCGCCAACCAGGCGCCGCTGCCCGCGAGCAACCCGACGCTGCCGTTACCGCTGCAATTGCACATCGAACGTAATCAGGCCAATCAACGTCAGGACTGGCTGCTGGTGATCCAGCGCGAAGGCTCCGGCATCCGCTGGTCGATGATGGATCCGCTAGGCATCCCCCAGGCGCGTCAGCAACTGATCGACGGTCGCTGGCAGGCCGACGGGCTGCTGCCGCCCAATCCGGAGGCCCGGGAGCTGTTTGCCGCGTTGCTGTTCGCCCTGACCCCCTCCGGCGAACTGGCGCGCAATTATCCCGCCGCGCAGCAGCAGGGCGAGCAACGCACGCTGGCGCCGCGCTGGACGATCCGTTATGCACAACCGTTGAGTTTCCAATTGAATCTGCCCCAAGGCCCGCACTATCGGGTTTCTCCTCTCGGTGAACCGACGCCATGACTGCCTACCTCAATGCCCTCGGCGTGATCTGCGCGTTGGGCCGCGACAAGCACCAGGTCGCGCACAACCTGTTTGCCGGTGACTGCTCGGGCATGCGCCGCGAGTCCGGCTGGGTGGCCGGGCGTGAGTTGCCGGTGGCGGCGGTGCACGGTGAGCTGGCGGCGATTCCGGCCGAACTGGCCGATCAGAGCAGCCGCAACAATCAACTGCTGCTGGAAGCCGCGCTGCAGATTCGCGAGGACATCGACCGGGCGATCCAGACCTATGGTCGCGCGCGCATCGGCGTGGTGCTCGGCACCAGCACCTCGGGGATCGACGAAGCCAGTCGCGGGTTGGCGCACTACCTTCGTGAGCGGCAGTTCCCGGCCGAGTACGACTATCGGCAACAGGAACTCGGCGCCCCGGCGAATTTTCTCGCCGACTGGCTGCAACTCAGCGGCCCGACCTACGTGATTTCCACCGCCTGCACGTCCAGTGCGCGGGCGTTGATGAGCGCGCAGCGCTTGCTCGATCTGGGCCTGTGCGACGCGGTGCTGTGCGGCGGGGTCGACAGCCTGTGTAAACTCACGCTCAACGGTTTCACCTCACTGGAAGCGGTGTCCGACGAGCGCTGCAATCCGTTCTCGGCCAACCGCGACGGCATCAACATCGGCGAAGCGGCGGTGCTGTTCCTGATGAGCAAGCAGCGCTGCGACGGCCCGGCCATTGCCCTGCTCGGCAGCGGCGCCAGCTCCGACGCGCACCATATTTCCGCGCCGGAACCGAGCGGCCGCGGCGCCCTGCAAGCGATGCAGAAAGCCTTGAGCCGCGCACAGCTGCAAGCGGCGCAAATCAGCTACCTGAACCTGCACGGCACCGCGACCCAGCACAACGATGCGATGGAAAGTCTGGCGGTCGCCACGCTGTTCCCCGACGGAGTGGCCTGCTCGTCGACCAAGCCGGTGACCGGCCACACCCTCGGCGCTGCCGGCGCCCTCGAAGCGGCGTTCTGCTGGCTGAGCCTGAGCGCCGACAACCCGCAGCACGCCCTGCCGCCACACGTCTGGGACGCCCATCCCGACCCCGACTTGCCGGCGCTGAAGTGGGTGACCGCGAGCGAACGCCTGTCGTCCATTGCACCCCGCTACCTGATGAGCAACTCGTTTGCCTTCGGCGGCAACAACGTCAGCCTGATTATCGGAGACGCCCCATGAACGACTGGCCGCTCGCCGAACTGCTGCCCCACGCTGGCGACATGATTCTGCTCGACCGCATCCTCAGCTTCGACGAGGAGCAGATCCACACCCGCCTCACGGTCAAGCCCGACGGCTTGTTCAGCCTGCCCGACGGCAGCCTGCCGGCGTGGGTCGGTGTCGAACTGATGGCGCAGAGCGTTGCCGCGTTCGCCGGTTGCCATGCACGGCAGAAGGGCAACCCGGTGGAGCTGGGCTTCCTCCTCGGCACGCGCAAATTCGAGTGCAACGTCGAGGCGTTTCCGGCCGGCAGCGAACTGACCATCCACGGCATCCGTTCGCTGGAAGACGACAACGGCATGGGTGTTTTCGAATGCCACATCAACGCCCCCGGCATCGAGGCCAGCGCCCGCTTGAACGTGTTCCGCCCGCCGCAGCCCAGCCAATACCTTGAACAAAACAGAGAGTCGAACGATGACTGAATCCGTACTGGTCACCGGCTCCAGCCGTGGCATCGGCCGCGCCATTGCCTTGCGTCTGGCGCAGGCCGGGCACGACATCGTCCTGCATTGCCGCAGCGGCGTGGCTGAAGCCCAAGCGGTGAAGGCCGAAGTCGAAGCGCTGGGCCGCAACGCGCGCATCCTGCAATTCGACGTCGCCGACCGCGAAACCTGCAAAACCATCCTCGAAGCCGACGTCGAAACCCACGGTGCCTATTACGGCGTGGTGCTCAACGCCGGCCTGACCCGCGATGGCGCTTTTCCGGCGTTGAGCGATGACGATTGGGACGTGGTGTTGCGCACCAACCTCGATGGTTTCTACAACGTCCTGCACCCGGTGATGATGCCGATGATCCGTCGTCGCGCCGCCGGTCGGATCGTCTGCATCACTTCGGTGTCGGGTTTGATCGGCAACCGTGGCCAGGTCAACTACAGCGCCTCCAAGGCCGGGGTGATCGGTGCGGCGAAAGCGTTGGCGATTGAACTGGGCAAGCGCAAAATCACGGTTAACTGCGTCGCGCCGGGCCTGATCGACACGGCGATGCTCGACGAAAACGTGCCGGTGGAAGAGCTGATGAAAATGATCCCCGCACAACGCATGGGCACCCCGGAAGAGGTGGCTGCTGCGGTGAATTTCCTGATGTCGGCGGAAGCCTCGTACATCACCCGCCAGGTCTTGGCGGTCAACGGAGGCTTGTGCTGATGAAGCGCGTTGTCGTCACCGGCATGGCCGGCATCACCTCGCTGGGCAGCGACTGGCAGACCATCGCCGGCAACTTCGCGGCCAACCGCAGCGGCATCCGCCGCATGGACGAGTGGGACCGCTTCAGCGAACTCAACACCCGCCTGGCCGGGCCGATCGATGATTTTGTCGTACCGCCGCACTGGACCCGCAAGCAACTGCGCAGCATGGGCCGGGTGTCACGGCTGGCGGTGGGCGCGGCGGAACAGGCACTGGCCGACGCCGGCCTGCTCGGTGACGAATCGATCAAGGACGGACGCATGGGTGTGGCCTGCGGCTCATCCACCGGCAGCACCGACGAGATCAAGGCCTTCGGCAACATGCTGCTCAACTCGGTGGCCGAAGGCCTCAACGCCAACTCCTACGTGCGGATGATGCCGCACACCACCGCGGCCAATATCAGCATTTTCTTCGGCCTCACCGGACGCCTGATCCCGACGTCCAGCGCCTGCACCAGCGGCAGTCAGGGCATCGGCTACGCGTATGAAGCGATCAAGTTCGGACGGCTGCCGCTGATGCTCGCCGGCGGTGCCGAAGAGCTGTGCCCGACCGAAGCCATGGTCTTCGACGCGCTGTACGCCACCAGCCTGAAAAACGACGCGCCACAGACCAGCCCACGTCCGTACGACAAGGGCCGCGACGGTCTGGTGATCGGCGAAGGTGGCGGCATGCTGGTGCTTGAAGAGCTGGAGCATGCGCTGGCGCGCGGGGCGCGGATCCACGCCGAGATCGTCGGTTTCGGCAGCAACGCCGATGGTCAGCACACCACTCGCCCCGAGCAGATCACCATGCGCCGCGCCATGGAACTGGCGCTGGAAGACGCCGGGCTGTCGCCGGATGCCATCGGTTACGTCAATGGTCACGGCACCGCTACAGAACAGGGCGACATTGCCGAAACACTGGCGACCAGCAGTCTGTTCGGCGAACACATGCCGATCAGCTCGCAGAAGAGTTTCCTCGGCCACACGCTGGGGGCCTGCGGGGCGCTGGAGTCATGGTTCAGCATCGAGATGATGAATCGCGACCTGTATGTGCACACGCTCAACCTCGACGAGGTCGACCCGCACTGCGGCAAGCTCGATTACCTGCGCGGCGAATTCCGCCAGATGCATCACGAGTACGTGATGAACAACAATTTCGCTTTTGGTGGCGTCAACACCTCGTTGATTTTCCGCCGCTGGCACTGACCGCAACACGTTTGGAGTGAAGGGAATGACTCAGTTTCACCGCATCGCCGCCCTGCTGGCCCTAGCCTTTGTGCTCGGCGGTTGCACCAGCAAACCGGTTTACAACGCCAAGGAAGAGTTCTCGCCCAACCTCGGCTTCACCCAGCAACAGATGAGCCGCGCCATCGTCACCGCACTCAATGATCGCCAGTGGGTGGTGCAGTCGGTGCGCCCGGGCATGATCAAAGCGGCGATTACCGTACGCGGCCGTCACCACGCCGAAGTCGACATCCCGTTCAGCCCGACCTCGTTTGAAATCGACTACCGCAGCAGCTACGGCCTCGACGCCAAGGACGGCAAGATCCACGGCAACTACAATCGCTGGGTCAACCGCCTGCGCGACAACGTGCTCAAGGAACTGTCGATCAACCCGGACATCGAGTTCGTCAACGACTTGGGCATCGTCAAGCAAGGCGCCGACGAACCGACCTACCTGAGCTTTCGCGAGGGCGTCAAACGCGCCACCGACGCCGGCCTGCTCGACGGCAGCGTGAAGTTCTACCTGGCCGGCGAAACCCTGCCAAAACAGGTGCGCAAACTCGACACCGTGAGCAGCAGCCGCAAAACCAACGGCTCGAACAAGTCCGACACCGACGCCTGCTTCTGGGCGCTGCAGTCGGCCCTCGCCACCCTGCAGAACGCCGCGAAAAAAGCCGACGCCAACGCCGTGATCAACATCGCCAGCGTCGACCAGCGCGACCTGTACAAAGACACCGAGAAATTCCAGTGCCGCGCCGGCCTGGTGGTGTCGAGCGTGGCGTTGCGTGGGGATTTGGCCCACGTCGATTGATTGACAGTAGAAACGACAAAGGGCGCCTTGCGGCGCCCTTTCACAAACAGGTTGGCTTGTCATCGCCCTTCCACCTGTCTGGCTCTGTGATGGCTGGTTGCCCAGGATCCTCAGAGTCTCACAAGCCCCTTTCGGGAACGCCGGCAGTATTGCCTGAAATGTCATTACCAGCAATGGATGGCAATTGGCTTCGATGCACCCTCTCAACGGCTACTACACGCCCAAGGCCTTTCTAACCGCAGTCTTGATGGCGTAAAACTCGTCTGTTGCAAGATGTGAAATCAAGTAAACACGCTTTCCGTGACGGTCTTTACTTCTGATCCTGTCCAGTCGCGCAAGACTGACCGTCGCTACCATGTCGCATTTTGCCCAGCAGGTTGAACTGGCACCTTGAAGATGGCTGGCGAGCTCCAGATGATGCTCCAGCAAACAATCCGGCGCAGTTGTACTCAATGGCACCACAGTCACCAACAAACTGTTGGATCGGTGCTTGCGTATCACCACCACGGGCCTGATTTTGACCATCTCCGGTACTTCAAAACCTCTGAAATCACAGATCAGAACACTGCCCTCCTTGGGCTGATAGAGAAGTGGCATCCATGGCACTCACTAAAAAGAACTGATTTTGCGCATTTACCGCAACTTTCCCTAAAGCAGTTCCGTTACCAGAAATGTAAAGGGCTGACTCCTCTCATCACCTGAACGACAACTACACTCGTCCTGCGGGTCTCAACCATCGCCAGCCAGAACGGCGAGCCCATTGTTCGAGCACTCGCGGTTCTCTTTCACCGTCAAGGAGATGACCATGCAAGTGAAAGCCCTGATCGCCGCCACGCTCCTCGGGTTATTGCCTAGCGCCAGCCACGCCACCAACCTGATGTACATGCCGTTCGAAACCGTGCTCTCGGATGCGATTCGCGCCGGGCGGCTGGATGGCAGTGTGAAGTTCTATCTGATCGGCAACGGGCCGCAGGGCACGCAGCAGTTGTTGCGCCGGGATGTGATCAGTGATTTGCGCACCAACGGTTTCAACAAGAGCGATCACGATTCCTGCGAGTGGGTGCTGCAGTCGAACCTGATCAAGTTACAGGCCGACGCCAAGCGGGTCGGGGCGAATGCGGTGGTCAATATCGTCAGTTATTACGACCAGCATGTGCGCAAGGATTTGAATACTTATGAGTGCCGGGCCGGGGTGTTTGTGACGCGGGTGGCGTTGAAGGGGGATCTGGTGCGGTTGCCCTGAGAGGTGTGGTGTTTGGGCGGGCGCCTTCGCGAGCAAGCCCGCTCCCACAGGGGACTGCATTCCAGTTGTGGGAGCGGGCTTGCTCGCGAAGAGGCCGGTAGCCATCACCCACTTGAAGGCTCAACCTTGCGCGTCAGCAGCTCGACGAACGCCTTGGCCATCGGCGATTTCTGATCCTTGCGCTGCACCAGCCACACCGCCGACACCGCCTCCGGATCGAGCAGTGGTCGATAGACCACACCGTCAATGCGCATCCGCTGATACGACGCCGGCAACACCGAAACCCCCAGCCCCGCTGCGACCAGTCCGATGATGGTCATCGCCTCACCGGCCTCCTGGGCGAAGTGCGGACTGAATCCGGCATCGCGGGCCAGACTGAGCAGTTGCGCATACAGCCCGCTGCCGTAGCTGCGCGGAAAGAACACGAACGGCTCCAGCGCCAGCGCCGAGAGGAACAGCCCTTCCTCGCTGCCTTGCGCCAACGGATGTTTGGAGCCGAGCACCGCCACCAGCGGCTCACGCATCAGCTCCACCACACTCAGCGAATCCGGTAGACCCAGCGGACGCATGATGCCGACTTCGATCGACTCATCCACCAGCGCGTCCGCGACCATGGTGCTGCTCATCTCCCGCAGGTTCAGATGCACTGCCGGGAAACGCTGGCGAAAAGCAAAAATCGCCTGGGGAATGGTCGAGTTGAACGGCGCCGACGAGGTGAAGCCAATCTTCAATTCGCCGAGTTCGCCGAGTTGCGCACGCCGGGCGACGTCCGCCGCTTTGTCGACCTGCGCCAGCACCAGCCGCGCCTCCTGCAGAAACAATCGGCCGGCCTCGCTCAGCTCGACCCGACGATTGGTGCGCTCGAACAACCGCGCACCGACCTCTTGCTCCAAAGCCTGAATCTGCTGACTCAGCGGTGGCTGAGAGATCCCCAGCACCTGTGCGGCGCGGCCGAAATGCAATTCTTCGGCGACGGCGATGAAGTAGCGCAGATGACGCAATTCCATGGAAACCCCATTAGGTCGTTATAGCTATCAAACAGGTCGAACAATATATTGGATAGAAACATTAGCCAGCTATATGATTTTTTCATTGCCTGCCTGGCCGTGCCCTCCGAGGTCTGATGTGAAAACCGCCGCCGCCCCTCTTGCCCATGAAGTTCCGCCTGCCGCGGCGGACGATGTCATCGCCGAGCTGCAGGAGATCTACATCGAAAAAGGCACGCCGATGTTCATGCGCACGGTACTCGCGCTGTTCAGCGGTGGCTTCGCGACCTTCGCTTTGCTGTATTGCGTGCAGCCGATGATGCCGCTGCTGTCTCACGAGTATTCGATCAACGCGGCGCAGAGCAGCCTGATTCTGTCGGTGGCGACCGGCATGCTGGCCTTCGGTCTGCTGATCACCGGACCGATTTCCGACCGGGTCGGACGCAAACCGGTGATGGTCACGGCACTGTTCGCCGCCGCGCTGTGCACCATTGCCAGTTCGATGATGCCGAGCTGGCAGGGTGTGCTGATCATGCGCGCGCTGATCGGGCTGTCGTTGAGTGGTCTGGCGGCGGTGGCGATGACGTATCTGAGCGAGGAAATCCATCCACAGCACATCGGTCTGGCGATGGGCCTGTACATCGGCGGCAACGCGATTGGCGGGATGAGCGGCCGCTTGATCACCGGGGTGCTGATCGATTTCGTCAGCTGGCACACGGCGATGCTGGTGATTGGCGGTCTGGCGCTGGTCGCAGCGGCGGTGTTCTGGAAGATCCTTCCCGAATCGCGCAACTTCCGCTCGCGCTCGCTGCATCCACGCAGCCTGCTTGATGGCTTCACCATGCACTTTCGCGACGCCGGCCTGCCGCTGCTGTTTCTTGAAGCGTTCGTGCTGATGGGCGCCTTCGTCACCCTGTTCAACTACATCGGTTATCGCCTGCTGGCCGCGCCGTACAACCTCGATCAGGTGTTCGTCGGCTTGCTGTCGGTGGTGTACCTGTCGGGCATCTACAGCTCGGCGAAGATCGGTTCGCTGGCGGACAAACTGGGGCGGCGCAAAGTGCTGTGGGCAACCATCGCACTGATGTTCGCCGGCCTTGCGCTCACGATGTTTACGCCGCTGTTGCTGGTGATCGTCGGCATGCTGATCTTCACCTTCGGCTTCTTCGGCGCGCACTCGGTGGCGAGCAGCTGGATCGGCCGGCGTGCGACCAAGGCCAAGGGCCAGGCGTCGTCGTTGTACCTATTCAGTTATTACGCCGGGTCGAGTATTGCCGGCACGGCTGGCGGAGTGTTCTGGCATCTCGGCGGGTGGAATGGCATCGGCCTGTTTATTGGCTCTCTGTTGATGATCGCGCTGTTGGTGGCGTTGAAACTGGCGAAGTTGCCGCCCCTCGGTGGCAGCGCTCCCGCTTGAGTCAGAACACCATTTTTTTCAGGATTCGGCGCCCACACATTTCGTGTTTGATAACGGCTGCGATGTGTAGCGCTACTTGAACCAGTAACATCACGCACGCCCAAACATGGATGACGAAGAACCGATCAATCCACTGTAGATCGTTCAGCGGCGCCGGAATAAGAACCAGATCAAATATATTGATCGGTCGATCCATCATTAATATTCCTGTGAGCAAGACAACCGCCGTCATCAGATAAATAGACTTATGCATCCAGCTCGCCAGACACTCCATAAAGGGCTTGGCCACCTCGCGAGAGGTATGAGAGCCTCTGACAGAAATATACAATCTCAGTATAAATACCGGAATAAATAAAGCCGTCACCGAAACATGGCGGTTACAGGAGCTGAGTGCAACACGGTTATTGAATTGAAGCTGGAGCATCATGCCGCATAGCCATAGCTTCCTGCATCACCTCGTCCATAACCTCGATCGGACACTTGAAGTCGAAGCGCTTAC
>NZ_JASCPO010000003.1:0-92627 GCF_029960145.1 Pseudomonas sp. PS01299
AGACATCAGTCATTATTTGATGCATCGCTACAACTGGATACGGCCTCATCAATTTAATGGCGGGCTAACGCCGGCTCAGGCCGAGAAAAAACTTAACGTCGTGTCCGGGATTAGTTGACCACTACAGACCCAGCTTTCCAAGACAGACGGAAGCAAGTATTCAGCTTAGTGTCTGTGAGGTGCAACCCGCAGCAGTCGGCCGCTGAGGCGCAGGCCGTCATGCATATTCAGCCCCATTAATGCGAGATTGGTGGCCCCTGCGATCAGTTCGATTACCTGTACGAAGTAAAAACGCGTATCGAAGCTTCCCGCCGACGCCCATTGGTTGAGCACAATGGCGCACGGCATCAGAACCAACAGGCCATTGGCGGCAATGAATGGCATGCGTTTCTTCTTCAAAGCGACCAGTCGTCCTTGTCGTTTTCGACTCATTAACACCCCACTTGCACCGGTCGCAATCATTGCCGGCACCAATATCCAAAGCCCGGGACTCACGATCAGGTGCTTGAGTGAGGCTATCGAGTGTCGGGATCCGATGAGCTCGACAAAAATGGTCGACAGAAAGAAGGTGGCGATGCACAGCAGTGCCAGCGTGCTGGAGACTAAATGTAATCGTCTTAGCATTTATCTAATACCGTCAGACAGTTGGTTAATACTCAGGCCGTGCAGATATTCGACACAGCTACTTTGGTGAACAGATGTGGCATGGCCAAGGCACTTGAGGGATATCGCGCCAACGCGTTGGTGAACTCTGGATGATTGAAAGCCTCGCGAAACCGCTCTACCGATTCCCATACGGCGTAATTCAAGAACATGTTGCTGCCACCGATGGCCTGATGGAGCTGTGTGGAGATGAAGCCGGCACGTTGTTTCATCCAGTTGGCATCCAGCTCCCATGCGCAAAGGAGATCAGGTACATCGTCTGTGTCGACAGTGAAGAGGTTGATCAATACCACTGGAGCTTCGCTGCACTGCAGCTGTTGAGTGATGGGGACGATCGGATCAAGGGGGCGGATAGAAAGCATGGCGACCTCTAACTTGTAATCATGATGACAGTTTGGGTTTCACGCTCCAAACCTACTGCGATTGACATCATGGTGTCAACGTGGAAGGATTCGCGCCATGAAAAAGACAAAGTACACCCCCGCAGGAAGTGCCACGAGCGATCTGGTTCTTGAGATCTTTCGAGCAAGTGCGCGTCTGCTTACTGCAGGCGATCGACTCGTCGCAGAGCTAGGTCTGACAAGCGCCCGCTGGCAACTACTGGGTACGATCGTGTACGCCGAACGAGCACAACCGGTTTCATGGATTGCTCGCGACATGGGGGCGAATCGGCAAAACGTTCAGCGGATCGTCAACGATCTGGTGAAGGATGGACTGCTGGAGTTTCAGCCGAACCCACACCACCGCAGGGCGCAGTTGGTTGTCTTGACTGAAGCTGGAAGAGAAGCATTCGATCTGGCGATGAAGCTTCAGATGCCCTGGGTTAATGAGCTGGCGGAAGGGTTGGACATCGATGCTATCCAGACTACCCATCAGGTTCTGAACCACCTGCGCAATAGGCTTGAGGAAGACCAGGCCGAATGACCCGGCCAGCGTCAGCATCATCCAGCTCGTCAAAAGCTCAGGCAACAAAAGACCGGGTCAGCTTGTAAACGGTGGTTCATGGACGTCCGCTTCTGGCCGAAAGCGGCCGCTCAAAAAAAAAGAGTGAGACCACTCTTGATCCACCCGTTTAACCGCTTCAAAAAAACCTGTTTAAAGGCGCTCGCGTTTGTTGATGTTTCGTATGAAGAGATGGGGAGGGCGTGATCGGGTTTCGAAAGGGGGCACGTGGAGCGGTGTATTTTCTGGAAATAAACTCGTCCCCATTTCTGCTCAGGAACGCGGGCTCGTCAAATAGTCACATAGACGGGAGGATGGCACTGGGCTATCGTCGGTTCGCCTATTGCGGTATTTCTTCTGCGTAGTGTCTTCCACGAGCCAGTGCGAGCTAATGATTGCAGCGACGCTCGAAGGGCACCGGAAAAATCTATCTAGGAACCGACATCGATGATTTACCAATGCAACGGATGCAATAAGACGACATTTGAAACCGCGTGCCCATGGTGCAACAGCTCACAGGTCTCTCCCTCGGCTGAATTGCGCGTTCAGCATCTTACTCCCCTTGATCCTTCTTTCTATCCCGATTTTCAGTACCAATCCAAAGGACTCATCAAGGATTTTCTGGGGAAAAAGAAAGAACAGGCGCAGTTGAACGATCTGCTCAACAACGTTTTGAGAAAGTATGCGCAACTCAAGCAGCCGTACTTTACGAACTTTATACATACCACTCGTGAGACTGCTTCTGGTAGCTCTGATGTTGGCGTGCCCGGCCCCAGGTTCGATGGGGTGTACACCGAACGCGAGCTGTTTCGTGAGGTTCTTATTCGCAAGGGGTTTGATGAGCTTGAGGGGCAACCTTCGCTTTTGGACAAATTGCTTCTGACCACTGCGTTCAACTCTGTCTATCTCGGCTTTTCCAGAGAACTCAGCCGGCACATCAAAACGGATCTGACAGAGACTCTCCGCTCCTGGATCGAGGAGGCAGGGACAACCTTTCGATCCGACCTCGCTCTGTTTTACTACTATCTCTGGGAAAACGACGTTTCGTACCCAAGCATTCAATTTACCCCTCAGGCAGGAACGACGGCCAGTGTTCCATTACTACCACTAGCCGAATTCCGTAAGGGTCTCGGTTGGTGTGAAAGCATCTACTTCCACATTCTGGTGGAGCGCCTTGGGAGTCAGCTCGAGCACTTCAATCCGAATCGATTCATCACGATGTATCTCGTGGATGCTATGGACGGCTTTCAGTTTGAGGCATTCCTGGTCGAGATTTTCCAAACTATCGGGTTTGACGTGAAGGAAACAAAAAAGACTGCTGATCAGGGCGCCGATCTTTTTGTCAGTCGGTTCGGCAAAAACATGGTAATCCAGGCCAAAAATTACACGGGCTCTGTTGGGAATGCCGCAGTGCAGCAAGCAATCTCTGCCAAAGCGTTCTATGCGTGTGACGAGGCTATGGTGGTTACCAATTCCTACTACACAAAGTCCGCGAAAGAGTTGGCCGGTACTGCTGGAGTGCGATTAGTCGATCGTGAGGGCTTGCAGAATTACCTTGATGATTACAACCAGAAGCTCATTGAGGTGTTTCAAGCAGAGGCTGAGGAAAGTTAGCTAAGGATGGGCCATTGATCTGACCTATTCCCAAGAGGGGAATAGATTTGTCCCAATTAATGGCCCATTATTGTTCCTTCCCCGTTATTGCCCTTTAATCAAAAGTTAGCCACTGCAGTCGAGACTTCGCAGATGATCAAAGAAAGCCCTCTGGGAAAACTAATTGCTAGTCTTCAGGAGAATATTTCTGAGGGGCGCTTGGACAAAGCCGCAATTGAGAAAGCAACGAAAGAACTAGCGAAGCTTGGGTATCAATACGACGAAGATGTTTTCCCCCGACTCGTAGGTACGGAAAATTTCTCGAACAATAGTTCGGATTCTCCACAAGACCTTGCAGAGGCTCTTTTGTGGAAGCTAGGGAAATGGAAGGCATACAAGAAGTTCTGTGCGAACTATGCCACAGAGCAGCCAGTATCAACAAATACCGATGTGGTGTTCTATGCCTTTGCAATGCATCTGAAAGATAAGATAAATCCGATTTATGACCAGCACGCAATCAGGTCGCTTTGGGCGATCTTCGGAAAATTAACTGCCGACGAGAGGCAGAAGTGTAAGTCGCTACTTTTCGATACGAAAAACAAATGGAAGCAGTCTGGTACAGGAAAGAGTGCAGTTGATTGCTACTCAATTTTCGTGAAACACGTTAATTACCTCGTTTTGGCTAGCGGGGGAGCAAGCAAGTCTGAGCTTGACCGCTTGCTCATGCCCCTAGGTCAGGCAATCAAGAAGTCTACGAAAACGTATATTGAATTTGAAGCTCTTTGTGGTTGGTCTCGTAGTGGGTGACAATTTGCTGCAGGCGCGACGGTCCTGAAGGGGCGCGGCCTTTTTGCAGATGTTAGTGCCCCCTTTTGAGTCTTAACCAAACTTTATGTACCAATTTAAAAATTTTGTAGAGCCAGGAGAAGAAATGTCCTTTTACATGATTACCTATGGGCATGCACAGATTGAAGAGCTTTATATTGGTGAACCCGAAGATGCTGCAGTATCAAATGCCAGAGGCTTAATCGATCAGTGGCCAGAATATGCAGCACTGACAGATGAAGAAATTATAGAGCTCGCTAAAAACGGCGATGCCGAATTTGATTTGGTTGAGATACATGCACCCTGGCCTGGCACTAGTCACAGCCAAGAGCAGTTGGTCGCCATATATGAGCAACAGCAAGGCTAGGCGTATTGTTACATAACAGTCCGCTCAAATCGTTCGCCTCGCTCACTGAGACGGGCTTTAATCCATCCCTTTTTTCACTGGGCTACTCGACTGAGCCTCGCATCAGTATGGGGAAAAAGATCGAGTCGAATATCGCGATTTCAAGCGAATAGGTTCGGAGAATGTCCGCTTTTGGCCGATTGTTGCCTGTCGCGACAGGTTCAAAACGACCGTAGTTGTCATTAAATCGAGGTAACTAAGCGGGTTTCGAGGCCTACACTTGCAGGGTATAGTGCATTAATCAATACGACGGCATCGTCGCCTTGGTTAAGGTAGATCAACGAGTCACCGGTCTCGAATGTAACTCTGAATCCCGCCAGCCAAAGCTCTTGGCCGTTGAAAGAGTCAAGCATTCCCTCAACGGCGCAAATTTTTGTATTCTCAAGGTGGGTGGCTGATAGATCTGCAAGCAAGTTTTCCCTCCTCCAGGAGCAGGTCACGTTCGGCTCTATCTCGAATGAAGCCGGTGTATCAGAAGGCAAAAAGTCCGCGCCTACTCTCTCACCATCACTCAAGAGATACATGGATAGAACTTCTCCCTCGCCAAAACGCCACTCTAGAGAACCTATGTCTCCCAGATCTTTCTCGTCGTTGAAATAGTACTGGTCGTGCAGCAGCATGCTCAGCCGCTTTCCCAGAAGCGAACGTGCGTTTTGCAGATCTAAGACTGCTCTTGTAGGGGATGGCGAGTGTCGGCTAGACATCGTGCACCTCATATAGGTGGGAAGAGACGAAAACAAGATTTTATTGTGGTAGGTTTAATTATAGATAAAAGTATAGCTCATAATGTAGCTACCTATTCTATTCGTGCGGGCACTCACCCATACGAGCTGCATTCCATGTTGTATATTTTTATCCAAATCCATTTTGTTCGTGCAAAGCTCAATCCAGCGGCTTGTACTTTGATCTTCGATCCATAGACCTGCCTCGCAACGACCAAACTTGCCCCTGGAAGGGCCGGTATATCTCAGCTCATATGAAGATTTATAACTAATAATTTTGCCAGGTAAAAGATAGGCCGCGGTGTCGTAACCATTCAGAGATAGAATAAACCCTAAGCAGAACCATCCAGTAAAATAGTTTAGAGCCTGTGTTGCTGTCTTGCGTTCAGGCCGCTTGTAGAGTGTTCGAATTGCAGCGGTAACCCCAGTAATGGAGCCGATCAGCAAGTATGTACTCCACTCGGGGATTTCAGGCATCAAAACTGTTCTTGCTGAAATTTTAGAAGCCCAGCCTACATAATAAAGCCATGCGCCAAAAAGCAAAAATACTACCACTGTTAGAATTATTTTTTTTGATTTGCTTTCTGGTGAACTAGGTTCCATAAGCAGCTCTTGGGGGGCAGTAATGGTCGGAGGAAAAAGTTTAAGTGGTGACGTCAGCGGCGGGAGGAAGAAACTCATAAGTCAACCCTGCCTCATAAAACACCGTTCGCCACTCTAGAAAGCCCGGACGGTATTCACACAGAAGACGAACGATCTGCCCATCTTCTCCGATATAGACTTCTTCCACCAAAGCGATATCTCCTGGCGCTGCCTCGCGAGAGTTAATCCAATCAGTTAAAACTATTTTTGCGTGGTCAGCGCTGATTAGTTTTATGAGATCGCCTTTAGACAGTGCCATGTCCCTTCGCCTGGATTTTTACTGATAACAAGTGCATGAGCCTATCGGCTTTTTAAGGCAAAGTCCTTTCTTTTAGTGCGAAGGCGATATCACAACGGGATCGTGGCGAACGCGATGATGCACGCTCGGGTGGGAATTATCGAGTCGCGATGAGTGGCAACTTCCGTTAAGAAGCGGACACCCGCGAGTGACCGCTTTCCCATAGCGGCCCTGCGCGAACGGCGGATAAAGAGGAAGTCTGTCGCTCTCGCTTAGCCCAACCTCACACCAGCGCATCATCCTGATGTGACAGCGGCTGCACCGCCAGGTGTGGCGTTTCGCCGAAGAACTCGATCAGCAGTTCAGTGAGCACACGAATTTTGCGCGCAGGGTGCGGACCCGACGGGCGGATGATGTAGGCACCGGCCGGAGGGGGAGGATGGTTTGTCATGATCGGCACCAATGCGCCGGATGCCACGTGTTCATGGGTGAGGCAATCGGGCAGGTAGGCGACACCCAGGCCTGCGGTCGCGGCGGCGACCAGGGCGATGCCGTTGTCGGCCTTGAAGCGGCCTTGCGGACGAACCGTGATGACTTTGTCGCCATCCATGAATTGCCAGGCTTCGGTGCCCTGCATGAGCGCCTGATGGGCAATCAGTTCATCCGGCGTCTGGGGTTCTCCATGCGCGTTGATGTAGGCGGGGCTCGCGACGAGCTTGGTGTAGACCGGGCCAATCCGTCTGGCGATCAGATTGGAGTCCTGCATATAGCCCACCCGGATGGCGCAATCGTACCCCTCGGCAATGAGGTCAACGAAGCGATCGCTGTAACAGGTCTGGATGTGCAGCTGCGGATGCCGACGCGCCATTTCTGCCAGCATCGGGGCGAAGTGACTCTGGCCGAACGACAGCGGCACGGCCACGCGCAAGCGGCCGCGGAGGGCGCCGGCGGGCAGGATCGTTTCCTTGGCGATGTCGATCTCGGTGCAAACCCTGGCGGCGTAGTCCCGGAACGTCGCACCGGCCTCGGTAAGCGCCGCCCCGCGCGTGGAGCGTGCCAGCAATTGCACACCCAATTCGGTTTCAAGCCGAGCCAGGCGGCGGCTGACGATCGATTTCGACACGCCAAGACGCAGGGCAGCCTGCGAAATGCCCCCGGCATCAGCCACTTCCACGAAGGTCTGCAGTTCTTCGATGTCCACGCTTGCGTTCCTCTTTTCGCGACACAGCACGTCGCGCAATGCTACTACTGCGTCAAACATGGGAACAGCACAATGGATTTTCCGGGCATGGCGTCATTCGCACGTGTCTCGGAATCCATCACCCGCACAGGCTCCGGCCTGATTCACAAACGTGCGTCACCCATGAAAAGGATTTGCCAATGGCAAGCGAGACTCTCCGCAACCCCCATACCGATCAGCTACTGACCCCGGAAAACTCGGTGTTGATCATCATCGATTATCAGCCGGTTCAGGTTTCTTCGATCCGCTCGATGCCGCGTGATGAACTCGTCTTCAACATAACCAGCGTCGCGAAGGCGGCGGTCAACTACAACCTTCCGATCATCCACTCGACAGTCAATGTCGCGACCGGCCGCAACAAGCCGCCGATTCAGGAGCTGCAACAGGTGCTCGGCCATCTGCCGACCTATGACCGCACATCGATCAACAGTTGGGAGGACACGCAATTCAAGCAGGCAGTCAAGGCGCTCGGGCGCAAAAAGCTGATCATGACTGCACTCTGGACCGAAGCGTGCCTGACATTCCCGGTGCTCGACGCGATCCAGGAAGGTTATGACGTTTATGTGCCGGTCGATGCGGTCGGCGGCACATCGCTCGCCGCGCACGAGGCGGCGTTGCGCAGAATGGAACAGGCGGGCGCGAAGCTCATCAGCCGGGTGCAAATGTACTGCGAACTACAGCGCGACTGGGCGCGAGAAGTGACCGTGCCGGGCTTTCTGGGCGTATTCGAGAACTTCGACGGGTTCAACGCTGAAAAAGCGCTGGAAGAGGCGAACAAGAAGGCCTGATTAGCGGGCAGGGGATGAAGGTGTCGCTCGCGAAAGCGGGCGCCACCTTTATTTTCTTACTGCTGCAAACGACTGCTTTTGTGCAGACCCTGCCGCCGATTCAGTACCTTGGATGCGTCATGACCCTGTCAGATATCAACATGTGGATACTGGACAGTCGTGTCGCTAACTCATGTCTCAGGAAGAGGCTTCACCAAAACCAATACGGCAAAAACTTCGGCGTGGGTTCGATCATGAGTTCCAGGTGGTAGGTGATCGGGTTGAAGAAAAACATATCCAGTATCAGAAATGCCGCTACGCCAAACGACAGCGTCATGAACTCGCGATAGGGATGCTCGGCGAAGTACTGGTGTTTGCCATGGTAGAAGCTCAGCAGCGCAGACAATCCCAAGACTACGCCCAGGTAGTTGGGCAGTAACGGAACATCGGCGAAGTTGTTGTAGACCAGCACCGCCACCAGCATCCCCAACCCAAGCAGAGGCAACTTCAGGCAGAAATTCATCAGGCTGTTTTTGGCGCGGACCAAGGCGGCTTCCTTGCTGACGAAAAGGTAGGCGGCCAGCAGCGAAATGGCCGGGGTGATTGCGAGGATGTAGCGCGCTTTCTTCGAGCTGGGAATAGTGAACAGCACCAGCAGCACCAACAGCCACCCGGTCAGATACAGCAGCAGGTCGATGTCTTTATCGCGGGTCGAGCGGAAGAACAGTTTGTACTTCTTGAGAATTACATTAATGGCGTAAAACACCGTGATGCCGTAGGTCAACAAGCCTGCGGAGAAGTAGAAGTAATAGCGTGGCGCGTGGTCGGAACCGAAGCGTCCGATGCCCTGCATGTTCAGCACTTCCTCAAGGAACGCTTGCCCGCCTTGCAAGTAGGCCGCCCATGCCAGCAGCGCAACGCCAAGAGTCAGAATCACGCCCGAGAGCAATGAATACAGCAGCAACATGCGCCACTGCCGACTCAGCAAGTAATAAGCGCCAATGACACTCGCGGGCCCGATCAAGCCAATTGGCCCACGAAAGGCGAAACCCAGCGCCAGGCCGAGGTACAGAAACACCAGGCGCTGTGGGGCCTTTTTCATTTCGGCCGAATAGGCAAAGTAGAAGCACATCACCGTTAACAGCGCCGGATAGATATCCAGTGCCAGTGAGTTGACGCCGTCAAGAAAAGCCCAGGTGAGCAGGCTGAAAAGAACGCCATACGCGCCCCATTTCTTGCTGTGCAACGCGCCCAGCCGATAAATGAATACCAGCATCAGCGAAGCGGCCACGCAGGACGGAAGACCCATGGAAAGAATGGACACCCGGCCGAACGGCAAGGAAACCAGATAGACCAACAGGGTATTGAGAACCGTATAGTCGGGATAAGGCTTGAGGTCGTCGGCAATCGGGAACAGTGTGATGCCGTGCAGCAACATGTACTCGGCAAAGTCGACAAAACGTGTTGTGTAGTTGAGGACAGCGGGTTTGTACTGCAACGCCATGAACACGGCCAGCGTCATGAAAAAAATGCTCAGGCATGGATTTCTTGTAATCAGTCCTTTCAACAACACTGCCCGCCAAGTGCGCTCTACAACAAGCGGGGCCTCATATCGATCCATCGGTAACCCTTTAGTGAAGATGTTCTTTTTTACCGCAGTCCTGAAAGCCCGGTAAGCCGTAAGTGAAGTTGTGTATTTCGGAAAATTGAATTTGAGCCTAGCCCACGGCATGGACTATTCAAGCATGACGTGCCTAAACACTCCCTGAACAAGACTAATCAAAGTCGACAAAAAACATTATTAACGAGGCGCGTCGAGCCGGGCTTTCTACGTATTTCGTGCTCGGCAATATTGGCGGTAGGTAGAAAAGGTTTGATGTGAGTTGATCCCTGTTTAATCTTGAAAGTAACAGCGGACTCCATCTGTGCCAGTCAGTAGGCAATGGGGTCGAAGCTCACTTTTTGATTGTTCGGGAACATAACTATTCCACCCAGACTACCGCGTCCAGGGTGAAAGCACTTTTGCGCCTGGCAAATTAGCTAGTCCATGGCTCCGCTGCGCAAGCGCCCGGCATCTCGGGCAGGAGGCAGGCCAAACATTCGCGCGTAGTCACGGCTGAATTGGGACGGACTCTCGTAGCCCACGCGGTAACCGGCACTCGCCGCATCCAGTGCTTCGGCCACCATCAGGCGCCGGGCTTCCTGCAGCCGAAGCAGACAGCGAAATTCGATCGGACTCATCGACGTCACCGCTTTGAAATGAGCATGAAAGGTGGAGCGGCTCATGCCTGCGATGTCGGCAATATCGTCAATGCGCAACGGTTCCTGATAATGGGCACGAAGCCAAGTAATCGCTTTGGCGATCTGGCCGAGGCGGCTGTCGGCCTTGGCCATTTGCCACAGCATGCCATTGCCACGGAGGGTGAGCAGGCGATAGAGCACCTCACGTACCACCAGCGGAGCCAGTTCGGCTGCGTCTTGCGGCGTGTCCAGTAAGCCAGCCAGCCTGGTCACCGCGTCGAGTAGCTCCGGCGTGCTGCCATTGAGTTCGATGCCGGTCGACACCACGGCCTTCTCGTGGCTGGTCGGAGGATTGCGCAAGGCCAGTTCGCTTAGCACCGTCATGTCCAGATCGAGCACCAGGCATAAATAGGGTTCTGCCTCGCTGGCTTCGATCACCGAACCCATCACCGGAATATCCACCGAGGCCACCAGGTAGTTGGCCGCGTCGTAAACGTAGGCCGTGCTGCCCACCAACACTTGCTTGCGGCCTTGCACGATGTAGCAGAGCGTCGGCTCATAAACCACGGGCATGGGCACTGTCGGGGTATCAGAACGCACCAGAGTAACGCCTGCCAGTGGCGTCGGGTGAAAGCCATTTGACGGTGCATGACGGCTGATGAGGTCGATCAGCTTGTGCCGCGGATTCATGGCGTTTCCCAAAACGTTCTACTACGGAACGCAAAATGGTTCGGAGGATGATGCAAGGATGCTGGACGATACTGATACGTGCAAGTCGCGATCTCCACGCAAAATCTCCCTACAGAAAAACCTGTGTTTCGTAAGGAGTTCCTATGTCTACTCGTTCAGCACTCGATCACTACCGTCTGCTCGGCCGCTCCGGCATTCGTGTTTCCCCGCTCGCATTGGGCACGATGACCTTCGGATCTGACTGGGGGTGGGGGACGGACGCCGCCGGCGCCCGGCAAATTTTCGACGCCTATGTCGAGGCGGGTGGAAACTTTATCGACACCGCGGTCAATTACACGAACGGGGCTTCCGAGCGCATTCTTGGCCAATTGATGAAGGGCCGGCGCGAGCGCCTGGTTATTTCAACCAAGTACACCATGGCCCGTAATCCCGGTGATCCCAACTCAGGCGGCAATCAGCGCCTGAACCTGATGCGTTCGGTGGAAACCAGCCTTCGTCAACTGGACACTGATCGCATTGACCTGTTGTACCTGCATGCATGGGACTTCACCACGGGTGCGGAAGAAGTGATGCGCGGCCTGGATGACCTCGTGCGCAGCGGCAAGGTGGTGTATCTGGGCATCTGTAACACGCCCGCGTGGAAGGTGGCGCAAATGCAAACGCTTGCCGAGCTGCGCGGTTGGTCGCCCCTCGTGGCACTGCAAATCGAATACAGCCTGGTGGAGCGCACGGTGGAGCACGAGCTGCTGCCAATGGCGCGAGAAATGGGGCTGGGCGTAATGCCGTGGTCTCCGCTGGGCGGCGGTGTTCTGACCGGCAAATACGGGCGTGACGACCTGAGCAACAGTAACGAAGCCGGCATAGCGGCAAATCGCAAGGGCGTGATCAGCTCATCGGGCCGCTTGACCGAGCGTTCGTTGCAAATCGCCAGTGTGGTGGTTGATATCGCTGGGGAGATCGGCGCGAAGCCGTCCCAGGTAGCGCTTGCGTGGACATTGCAAAACCCGGCCGTGGTGGCGCCCATTATCGGCGCGCGAACATTGGCGCAAGCCGAGGACAACTTGAAAGCACTGAGCATCGAGCTGGATCAATCGCATATCGCCCGCCTGGATCAGGCAAGCGCGCCGGAGCTGATTTTTCCAGGCCGGTTTGTGGCCAAGCCGATGGTTCAGCAATTGGTATTTGGCGGCATCAAGCTGCAGGGGCGAGCGGGCTAAGTGCCGCAAGCAGGAACACTATCGATAGCAGGAGCAAATACCATGGCCAGAATCCGTTTCGCCAATCTCACCTACAAGCTTGTCTTCTGTGCTTTGCTTGCCTGTTTTGCGCCGTGCGCCTCGGCCAATCTCGAGCAAGGACAGGGGGCGGTGGTCGCAAGCAACAAGGCCTTTGTTGCCGCGGCGTTCGACCGTTGGGCGGCTGGTGGGGCTGACTTCTTCAACGATGTTGTGGCCCCCAACGTCGTGTGGACCATTGAGGGATCAGGACCTCACTCCGGCACTTACCGTGGCCGCAACGACTTGATGGAGCGAGCCGTTCGCCCCCTGACCGTCCGCCTCAAGACGCCCATCCGGCCAGTGTCAAGGCAGCTTTGGGCCGATGGTGATTACGTCATCATCCACTGGAAAGGCGAAGCCGTCGCTCACGACGCAAAGCCCTATACCAACAGCTACGTCTGGATCTTCCGCATGGAGCAAGGGCGTGCGACAGAGGTGACGGCGTTCCTCGATCTGTCTGCTTATGGCGATGTGTTACGTCGAATTCCCCCGTCAGAGTAAAGCCAGGCGCCATGGTGAGCAGGTCGTTAATCTGTTCGACTGTGGGGGGCTCTGGTCGACATCATCGAGGAAGGATTTGAGAAGTTTTCCAGCGCGTTCAAGCGCTGGATCGAGTCGAAATTGTTTCAGCGCCAAGGTGGTCCATCTGAGACTTTACGGGCTCCGACTGCCGCTTGAGGCATGGCAAATCTCAGCTTGTGGCAAACGGCTGCCGCTCCTTGAACCACGTCAGCGCCTGTTGTTTGAACGCCTCGGCCGGCGGTGTCAGTGGATAACGCTGGTCGTGGGCGAGCACGATGCGTTGTACCGGCAATGGCTCGCGAATGGGGCGGCAGACCAGTGGCTGGCCGTCGTAACTGTGATCGCCGAAGGGCCGGGTATAGGTCAACGCCACGCCAAATCCGTTGGCCACCAGACTGCGCTGAAACTCGAAACTGTGGGTGTGCTGGACGCTGGCCGGGGCATAGCCATGGAAGTTGAACAAGTCCAGCACGTGCTGCCAGCTGTGGATCTGATCCGTCACCACCAGAGGGCATTCGCTTAGTGCTTGCAGGCAGACCTCGGCCGCACTGGCCAGCGGATGATCGGCCGGCAGCAGGGCGTGTGCGCGCAGCTGACAGAGCTCGACGCATGTGGTGTTGGCCGGCAAGCCCAGATCGTAGGTCAACGCCAACTCCAGCGTGCCCTCGGCCAGACGCTTGCCGAGATATTCGAACTCGCCTTCGCGCATGTCCACCGTGACCTGCGGGTGTTCCTGCTGCAAGCGTCGCAGGATCTGGGGCAGGCAATACGGCGCCAGATCCGCGTAGCAGCCGAGCACCAGTTCTCCGGAAAAATCCGTGCTGTCAGCACCGATGTCGGCGAATGCCCGAGCCTCGCTCAACACGCGCTTGGCCTGAGTCATCAGCGTGCGCCCGAACGGCGTCAGCGAGACCCCAAGGCCTCGTTGACGAACGAACAACGGCTGGCCGAAAAGCTGTTCCAGTTCGGTAATCGCGGTGGAGATCGAGGGCTGTGAAACATGCAGTTCCTCGGCCGCCAGTGTCAGGTTGCCGTGCTTGGCCGCAGCGAGTGCGTAACGCAGTTGTCGCAGGCTGAACTTCATAAGATTTTCTTCGGTGACAGATCAAGACATATTATTTTCTCTTGGCTGAGTGTCATGGAATATTTGCCCTGCGCCTACTTTTATTTCTTGCGTGAGGGAGTTTCAGGTCATGACAGCCAGCGCTTACACCGTTAATGAAAAAGACATCGAAGCCTTCCAGCGCGATGGTGCGGTTTGCCTGCGCGGAGTGTTCTCCGGGTGGATCGACACGATTGCCGCCGGCATCGAGCGCAACCTCGCTGAACCGGGCGTGTATGCGAGCCGCTACGTTGAAAAAGATGACCAGCCGGGCGGATTTTTCGACGACTACTGCAACTGGCAACGGATCCCGGAATTTCGCCACATGGTCGAACAGTCCCCGGCCGCATCGGTCGCCGCTGCGATCATGCGTTCAAACTCGGCACAGTTCTTCCATGATCATGTGCTGGTCAAGGAGCCAGGCGCGCAGAAAGCCACGCCTTGGCATCAGGACATTCCCTATTACTTCGTTGAAGGCAGCCAGAGCGTGAGTTTCTGGATTCCGGTCGACCCGGTTCGCGAGTCGACGTTGCGCCTGCTGGCCGGGTCGCATCGTTGGGAGAAAGGCATCAAACCGGTGCACTGGGCTGATCAGAGTGACTTCTACCGCGATGCCGATGGCTATCGTGAAGCGCCGGATCCGGATTCGGAGGAGGGAATGCAAGTGCTGGAGTGGGAGATGCAGCCGGGCGATGCGGTGCTGTTCGATTTTCGCACCGTGCATGGCGCCCGAGGCAACGCGTCGGCGCAGCGTCGCCGGGTGCTATCGCTGCGCTGGCTCGGCGATGACATGCGCTACTTCGAGCGGCCGGGGCGGACTTCGCCGCCGTATCCGGGGCATGCGATGCAAACCGGTCAACGACTGCGCGAAGACTGGTTTCCGACGATTCATCGGCAAGCCTGAGTTGTGAATTGCTGACAGGTGCCCGTCACGTCGTGATGAGCACCTGCACCGCCGTAATCCTGTTCACTGTGTTGGAGCGTGCGATTGTGAAAAGAACAAACAGCCTGTTGGCCCCCCTGTTTTCCATCGGCCTGTTGGCCGTCAGTGCGTCGAGCCAGGCCGCCGGTTGGTGCGAGTCGGGCAAACCGGTGAAGTTCGCCGGGCTCAATTGGGAAAGTGGCATGTTGCTCACCGAGGTGCTGCAGATCGTGCTCAAGGATGGTTACGGCTGTGCCGTCGACACGCTGCCCGGCAACTCCATCACCATGGAAAGCGCCTTGGGCAGCAACGATATCCAAGTGTTGGCGGAAGAGTGGGTCGGGCGCAGCGAGGTCTGGAACAAGGCCGCCAGCAGCGGCAAGGTCGTGGGTGTCGGTGCGCCGATCATTGGCGCCACCGAAGGCTGGTATGTGCCGCGGTATCTGGTCGAGGGCGATGCCAAACGCAACCTCAAGCCCAAAGCGCCGAACCTGAAAAACATCGCCGATCTGCCGCAGTACGCCGCGCTGTTCAAGGATCCGGAAGAACCGGGCAAGGGCCGTTTCTACAACTGCCCGGCCGGTTGGACCTGCGAACTGGAAAACAGCGAGATGCTCAAGAGCTACGGCCTGCAAGCCAGCTACACCAACTTCCGCCCCGGCACCGGCCCGGCCCTCGATGCGGCGGTGCTGTCGAGCTACAAGCGCGGCGAGCCGATCCTGTTCTACTACTGGTCGCCAACCCCGCTGATGGGTCAGGTTGATCTGATCAAACTGGGCGAGAAACCCGGCGTCGATAAACAGATCAGCATCAAGGTCGGCCTGTCCAGCGTGTTCCATGCGCAGGCACCCGAACTGGTCGGGGTACTGGAAAAGGTCAATCTGCCCATCGATCTACTGAACCAGAACCTGGCCCGCATGACCAACGAGCACATCGACTCGCCGAAACTGGCGAAGATATTCTTCAAGGAACATCCGGAAATCTGGCACACCTGGGTCAGCGATGCAGCGGCGAAAAAGATCGACGCGACGCTTTAGTTCGAATCCGGGCAGGGACGCCCGCTTGGCTAGATGACGCGACCTTTCTTCGACGGCGAATGATCGGCCGGCCCGGTTCTGGCGGTTTGCAACAACCGGGCGAACGCCGTTTTGTCTATTGGTCGACTCATGAAATAACCCTGCACCTCATTGCATTGATCCTTGCCGAGAATCTCCAGTTGCTCCTCGGTTTCCACGCCTTCGGCGGTGACGGTCAGGCCCATGGCTTTGCCCAGGCCGATGATCGCCTGAACCACGGCGCGATCGTTGGCGCCGTTGCTGATCGAGGCGATGAAGCGTTTGTCGATCTTGATCCCGTCGAACGGGTAGGCGCGCAGGTAGCCGAGGGACGAATAGCCGGTGCCGAAGTCGTCCATGTTCAGCCGCACCCCGAGTTGCTTCAGCGCATTCATCGTGGCCAGCGCACCGTCGGTGTCGACGAGCATCACGTTTTCGGTGATTTCCAGTTCCAGGCGACTGGCCGGGAAACGGGTCTGGATCAGTGCTTCGCGCACGTCTTCGACGACATCGCTGAGGGCAAACTGCGCCGGCGACAGATTGACCGAGAGCAGAATGTCTGACGGCCAGCTCAGTGCGGTTTCACAGGCTTCACGCAATACCCAGCGCCCCAGTGCGACGATCAGGTCGGTCTGTTCCGCCAGGCCGATGAACACGTCCGGCCCCAGCAGGCCCTTGGTCGGGTGTTGCCAGCGCACCAGCGCTTCGACTGAGACGATGTGCTTGCCGTCGACGGTGTAGCGCGGCTGGTAATGCAGGATAAATTCGTCGTTTTTCAGCGCACCGCGCAGATCGCTTTCCATTTGCCGGCGGGTCTGGATCTGGTCGTTCATGTGCGCTTCGAAATAGCACCAGGTGTTCTTGCCCTCGGACTTGGCCTGATACAGCGCGATGTCGGCGCAACGGATCAACTCGCTGGGCACGAAGCCCTGACGGCGGCTCAGGGCGATGCCGATACTGGCCCCGACGTGCAATGGGTGATGCTCGAAGACCATCGGTTGATGCAGGCTCTCGACCAGTCGGGTACAAAAGCGGTCGACCTCTTGCCGAGTGTCCATGCCATTGAGCACCACGACAAATTCGTCACCGCCCAGGCGCGCGACGATGTCGAGCTCACGGGTGCATTCGCGCAGGCGACTGGCGACTTCCTGCAACACCGCATCACCGGCCGGATGGCCGAGCGAGTCGTTGATCGGCTTGAAGTTGTCCAGATCGATCACCAGCAACGACAGTGGCGGGGCATGCTCTTTGAGCAGCAGCGCGTCATCCAGATAACGCGACAATTGATTGCGATTGGGCAGGCCGGTCAAGGCGTCGTGCATCGACAGGTGCTGGATCTGCGCATGGGCAGCGACCTCGTCGGTGATGTCACTGGCGGTGCCGCGATAGCCGACCACGCTTTGCTTCTCGATGATCGGCCGCGCTGATAGCCGGCAGTGGCGTTGCTGCCCGGCGTGATCGCGGTAGGTGCAGCGCAGGTCGCTGGCATTGCTGTCTTCGGTGAGTTTTTTCAGCCACAGCTCCAGCGGCGTGGTATCGCAGGACACCAGTTGCCCGATGCCTTGCCCCAGCCACTCGGTTTGCGGGTAACCGGTCACCTCGCTGAAGCGCGCTGAGAGATAGGTCAGGCGCAGCTGATTGTCGACTTCCCAGATCCAGTCCGATGCGGCTTCGGCCACGGCGCGAAAGCGTTCTTCACTGGCTTCCAGCGCGTGGTTGGCCGCCTCCAGCGCCTGATTCGAGGTCTTCAACGTGCTGAAACTCTGATCGACGTAGGTCGACGATCGCACGGCGTGACGCAGGAAATAGGCGGTCAACAGCATCAGCACGGCCAGCACGCTGCCGAGTGTTGGCAGCAATGACCACAACAATTGCTGCCCGGGGCGCTTCAGATCTGCCGTCAAGCTGAAACCGGTACTGTCCAGCGGCACGCGTGGTTGCTCCCCTGTGAGCTGTTCATCCGGCATCAGAGTCAGGTTGTTCAGGCCATAGGCCACGCCAAGCGCTTGCAGTTTGGCCGGTGTCAGCTTGTCGACGAATACCAGCACCGAGGTCTGTTGCGGATCGCCCACCGGACGCTCATCGTTGGGCAGAATGGCCGCCGCCGTGACCAGCGCCGGCCAGCCGTCGAACAGCGAGTAAGTGCTGACAGGCACAGTCAGATCAGACTGGTTTTGCACCTGATCAATCAACGACGCGGCAGGCACCGCGAGCCAGTGCGCGATGTCCGCGTCTTCCTGCTGTCCCTGCACCACGGCGTATTTGGTGCGCTGCCGATCCAGCACGAACACGCCGTCATAACCGTCAGTGGTGAACAGCGTCTTGCCGATGTTCTGCTGGGTGTAGGCCCAGTCGGTATCGACTTGGGTGTGCAGGTGCTCATAGGCGGTGGTCCAGTCAGCGTAACTGGTGATGTAGCTCTTTGAGCTGCTGATGCGGTTTTCCAGGGCGCGGGCCGTGTAGAAACGGTTCTGCTCGACATCCTCGCGATCCAGGCGAGCGGCAATGCCGAGCAGGGTGCCGATAGCGGCAATCACCCCGACGATAAACAGCGTGCCGACCGCAAACGCCAGGCGGCGGGTGATTGCGCTTTGCTGAGGCGGAACCGGCGTGGCAGGAGCGAAACTGTCCATATGCTCGTCCTTGGTAGCTTGGGTTTGCTCATCTGGAACAGCGGCCCGAGCGCAATGTTCAATCTGTTGCTTACGATTGCGCTGCGGCGGATTTCTCAAGCGTAGTGAATGCGCGGGGTTTTTGCCTTTGAGGCCACACTATTGCGCTCTGAGCAACTGCCCCAACGCCTGCAGCTCAGCTTTCTCCACATCCGACACCAGCACGAAACGCATATAACTGGCCTGCCACGACACCACATTGAAGCCGCGCAAGCTTTGGCTTTGCACGGCTTTATCAGCCTCGCTCGTAGGCAAGATGAACACGTTGATGATGTGTTTGCCATGCCCATAGCTCAGGGCAGCGGTGGTCTGGTGTTGCAGGTAATCCAGGCGCCCGCCGAGCAAGGGAAAGCCCTGCGCCGAGTAGTCGGAAACCGGGGGCGAGAAGTCGAGTTTGCCGGTGAACCAGGGCTTGACGGTGTGGCGGTCGGATGACACCACGTCGTTGAGGTGTTCGCCCATCAACGAGCGCACATGGCTGGACACGGCCTCGTCGATCAAGGGTTGCTCGCTGCCCGGAGTGGCGACATACAGCACCATCGCCAGGGCCAGCGCTGCGGCGGAAAAGCCCGGAGCCAGCCATTTTTGCCAGCGCCGGATGCCCCCCGGCGCAGGTGTGTCGGCTGCGAATACGCTGGCCGCCAATGAGGCGGGGGCGGGGTAGTACGGCGCATGGCGCTTCACGCTGACCTTGAGCAACTTCGCTTGATCATGCAGCCGCGCGCACTCGGCGCAGGCGCTCAAGTGCGCTGCCACCTGCGTAGCTGTCGCCGGATCAAGTTCCTGATCCAGATAGCCGTGCAGCTGTGTCTGGCAAACCGTGCAGTCGAGTTCATTCATGATCGTGCAACTTCAGTAGTTCGAGCTTGAGCAGGGCCCGCGCCCGGGCCAACCTGGACATCACGGTGCCGATGGGAATATCGACCACCAGAGCGATGTCCTTGTAGGGCAGGTCTTCGAGTTCCTTGAGCACAATCACCTCGCGAAACGCCGGCGGCAGGGCGCACAGCGCTTGCTGCAGCAGCGCGGCGTTTTCCGTGTGAATGGCCAGCAATTCCGGGGTCTGGCTATGGCTCAGGTGGCCGTCGTCAGTCGCCATGTCGTCATCGATGGCGACCCAATGGCGTCCGGCCGAGGCCTTGAGCCAGGTGTAGCTTTCGTTGCGCACAATGGTCAGAAACCACGCCTTGGCGTTGCCATCGGCGAAACGCTGCAAAAACCGGAAGGCGCGCAGGGCGCTTTCCTGCACGACGTCGCGCGCGGCGCTGTCGTTGCCGGTGAGCCAGCGCGCAAGGTTGTAGGCCGCGTCCAGATGGGGCGCAATCAGTTCCTCAAATCGCTTCATGGTCGGTTCCGCACCGTCACACCCCTATAACCATGCTGCGGCGGGTTTTATTCGCGCCAAAAGATTTATTTTTTGCCGTGGAATAAAGCCTCGCGCGGCCAGGTTTACCTCGTGTCAGCTACCTCACTGTAGTTCGCCCGCGAGGACATACCGATGGACATTCAAGCAAAACATCCGTTGCGTACCGACGGCCCGCTCAACCCGGACCGGCGCACCCTGCTCAAATGCTCGGCGTGGGCCGGGGCAGGAGTCCTCTGGGCCTTGAGCGGCGGGATTCCCAAAGCCTTTGCGCTGGACGAGGCGGGTGACGTCAGCGATCCCAAAGCGCTGGCCAGCAGCTTTCACTTCGTACAGATCAGCGACTCGCACATCGGCTTCAACAAGGAAGCCAATCCGGAGCCGGTGAAGACCTTGCAAGTGGCGATCGACAAGGTCATCGCACTGCCCAAACGGCCGTCACTGATCCTGCACACCGGTGACATCACCCACCTGTCCAAACCTGAGGAATTCGACACCGCCGCACAGCTGCTCAAAGGCCTGCCATCCACCGTGCATTACGTGCCCGGCGAACACGACACCCTCGACGAGGGCGGCGGCAAGCTTTATCTGGAGCGCTACGGCAAGGGCACCAAAGGCAACGGCTGGTACAGCTTCGATGATCACGGCGTGCACTTCATTGGGCTGATCAACGTCTTCAACTTCCAGGCCGGTCACGAAGCCACTCTCGGCGCCGATCAACTGGCCTGGCTGGCGGATGACTTGCGTGCGGTCAGCAGCAGCACGCCCATCGTCGTGTTCACGCACATCCCGCTGTGGACGATTTATCAGCCGTGGGGCTGGGGCACCGAGGATGGCGATCAAGCAATAGCGATGCTGCGCAAGTACGGTTCAGTGACGGTGCTCAACGGGCACATCCATCAGGTGATCCAGAAAGTCGAAGGCAATATCACCTTCCACACCGCCCGTGGCACCGCGTATCCGCAGCCGGCACCGGGTGCTGCACCGTCGCCGGGGCCGATGACGGTGGCGGCCGATCAATTGCGTAATTACCTGGGGATCACCGACGTGCGCGCGACTCAGGGCGATCATCCGCTGGCACTGATTGATTCGACACTGGTGTAACCGAGGGCGAACCGATGAAAACGCGACTGTTGGCGCTGATGGGCCTGTTGCTGGCGATGCCGCTGTGGGCCGCGGAAGTGAAGATCGACATCAAGGAATTCATGTTCGCCCCCAAGGACCTGACCGTGGCCGTCGGCACCAAGGTGACGTGGGTCAATGACGATCAGATTCCGCACACGGTGGCAGAAACCCACAAGGTGTTTCGCTCGGGAGCGCTGGACACCAATGACAGCTTTTCCTGGGTGTTCGATACGCCGGGGGAGTTTGAATATTTTTGTGTTTTGCATCCGCAGATGATTGGGAAGGTGGTGGTGACGCAGTAGACGCTCTTTATCCAGCCGACAAAATCAAACGCCGCTCAGGGGATCTTTGCATAAACAGGATGACGTCGAAGATTCGACCTGGCTCTGTACTGAGTTCAGGATAGTTGCTCTGGAGAATTGCCTCGGTCAGCAGCGCTTTATTGTCGCGCCAGCATTGGCCCAAGGAAAATGGTAGATGGCAAATGCGCTGGCCAGCGGCTCTATAGGCGTTTTTTGGTAGAAGGTACTGTGTGCCGCTGAACCCGGATATTCCTGCACGTTGCAAACCCTTTCTGACCTGGCTGTCAAACGCGGGCATGAATCCAGTGATCAGTAGTAAAGCCTTCATTGGATAAGTGACGTTGGTATTGTTGATGAAGAGCGCATGCGCCAACGCCTCGAGGATACTTAGCAATTCAGTATCAAATTGGTTGAGCGAGCTGAAGGGTGTCTCTCGGATGAAGTTTCGACCGCCCGCAGGGTCTAGATCCAAAGCATCCAGTCCGATGCGGTCGAGGCACACAAGCCTGGAATGCAGCGCCTTGCTGCTCAGCGCTGCAGCGATGTGCTGAGTTGGACGGAGTATCGGAGCCTTGCGCGTACACGCTCCCCAGTTGGCCAATGCGGCGTATAAGGCCTCAGCGAGCTCGCCAGCACGCTCTATTGAAACATCAGCGGCAAGGTACCGACTGGAAATTTTGCGTACGTGAGCAAAATCAGCATGGTAAGAGGCGTTGAACGCATTGATTGCTGATTTGATATCGGTAGTCTGGCCAATCAACTGAAGCATTGTCTTTATCCGGATTGAAGTGAGCTGCGGAGCGAACAGAGCATATCGATACAACTGATAAGGGCAAGTGCCCGGACAGCCTGATCGCCACTCAGGAAGTGCTCAGGTTGTAAACGAATCCAATTGTTCGTTCTCAGCCAGCGCCTTTACTGACGAGCACACACTTTTTCACAAAGACCTCCCGGGATCCAATCGGTGGCAGAATCTCCCTGACTTGAACGTTCAGGAGAACATCATGCTTCGTGTGTTTGAACGAAGACTCGACCCTTTCCCGCCTGACGAGGTGCCACCGCCACCCAACGGTCTGGCTAAATTTCTCTGGGCCTGCACTCGCGGCGCTCGCGGCTACATTCTGGCATTGGCGTTGCTCAGCGCTGCTGTGTCGATCTATGAAGCGTGGCTGTTTTCCTTCCTCGGCCAGGTCGTCGATTTGCTCTCCACGTGGCAGGCCGGCGGCGAAGCGGCGGTGCAGGAGAGCCGTGTGTTGTGGGGCATGGGCATCGTCATGGTCTTGAGTGTCGGGCTGGTGGCGTTGCGCACCATGGTCCAACACCAGATTCTGGCGATTAACCTGCCGCTGCGCCTGCGCTGGGATTTCCATCGGCTGATGCTGCGGCAGAGCCTTTCGTTTTTCTCCGACGAGTTCTCCGGCCGGGTCACGACCAAAGTCATGCAGTCGGCGCTTGCCGTGCGCGACGTGCTGTTCACCATGATCGAGATTCTGCCGGGGATTGGCGTGTACTTCATCGCGATCATTGCCCTGGCTGGCGGTTTTGCGCTGAAGCTGATGTTGCCGTTTCTTGCTTGGGTCGTGCTGTTCGGTCTGGCCATGTGGTACTTCGTGCCGCGCCTGGGCAAGGTCGGCCAGGAGCAGGCCAATGCGCGGTCGATGATGACCGGGCGTATCGCCGACGCGTACACCAACATCACCACCGTGAAGCTGTTTTCCCACTCCAACCGCGAAGCGCACTTTGCGCGGGCGGCGATGGAAGATTTCAAGCAGACCGGTTTTCGCCAGATGCGTCTGGTCAGTCTGTTCGAGATCGTCAATCAGGCCTTGGTGGTGGCATTGATCATGTCCGCCGGCGGCTATGCGCTGTGGCTGTGGCACCAGGGCGACGTCGGCGCCGGTGCGGTGGCGGCGATTACCGCCATGGCGTTGCGGATCAATGGCATGTCGAACTGGATCATGTGGCAAATGACCTCGCTGTTCGAAAGCATCGGCACCGTTCAGGACGGCATGGCGACGCTGACCCAAGGCACCAAAGTGCAAGACGCGCCGGATGCCGGCGTGCTGGTCACTTCTGGCGGCGCGGTGACGTTCGACAAGGTCAAGTTCAACTACGGTGGCGAGCGTCAGGTGCTCGATGGCCTGAGCCTGAGCATTCGTCCCGGTGAAAAAATCGGTCTGGTAGGGCGCTCAGGTGCGGGCAAATCGACGCTGATCAACCTGCTGCTGCGTTTCTATGACGTCGACAGCGGCGAGATTCGTATCGATGGCCAGAACATTGCGCACGTGACCCAGGACAGCCTGCGCAGCGCGATTGGTATGGTCACCCAGGACACTTCGCTGCTGCACCGTTCGATTCGCGACAACATCGCCTACGGCCGGCCCGATGCTACCGACGCACAGATCCGCCGCGCCGCTGCCAATGCGCAGGCTGATGAGTTCATCAGCCAACTCAGCGACCGCCAGGGCCATACCGGCTACGACACTCTGGTAGGTGAACGCGGGATCAAGCTGTCGGGCGGCCAGCGGCAACGGGTGGCGATCGCCCGGGTGATGCTGAAGAACGCGCCGATCCTGCTGCTGGACGAAGCCACCAGTGCACTGGACTCGGAAGTCGAAGTGGCGATTCAGGAAAGCCTCGATGACATGATGCAGGGCAAGACCGTGATCGCGATCGCACATCGACTGTCGACGATTGCAGCGATGGACCGGCTGATTGTCATGGATGACGGACGCATCATCGAGCAGGGCACCCATTCCGAATTGCTGGAGAAGAACGGCGTGTATGCGCGGCTGTGGGCGCATCAGAGTGGCGGGTTTCTGGGTGAAGACAAAGGCGTGGTTGAGGCTTTGGATCAGGCGTAAACGGGCAGGGCACATGGCCGGGGCATCTTGTGGGTTCCCGGCCGATTTGCCTCGGTTCATTCAAGCCAGATCGACACTCGCCATCATTCGAACGCTGGCAAACGTCGATTCGTTTCTCGCCTGATCGAGCGTTGTCAGTGTGTTGATCGATGATGGCGGCGTTATCCGTTTACGACTCATTGCAGAACCTGAGCGCTCGTCGCTCGGCGGCACCCCAAAGTGCTCGCGATAGCATTTTGAGAAATGCGGTGTGGAGGCAAAACCGCAGACATACGCCAGTTCCACGATCGACAGCGAGGTTTGCTTGAGCAGTTGTCGCGCGCGAATCAGCCGCAACTTCAAGTAGTAGCGTGACGGCGTGCATTGCAGGTATTTCTGAAACAGCCGCTCCAGCTGTCGGCGTGACAGATCGACGTATTCGGCAAGGTTGTCCAGCTCGATCGGTTCCTCAAGATTGGCCTCCATCAACGCAACGACTTCTTGCAGCTTGGGCTGATGCGTACCGACCACATGCTTGAGCGGTACGCGTTGATGGTCCTGCTCGTTGCGGATGCGCTCGTAAACAAACATCTCCGAGATGGCGGCTGATAACTCACGACCATGATCGCGGGCGATCAGGTGCAGCATCATGTCCAGCGGCGCTGTTCCTCCGGAACTGGTAAAGCGGTTGCGGTCGAGGGTGAAGAGGCTGGTGCTGACGTTTACGCGTGGGAAAGCTTCCTGCATGGCCGCCAGAAATTCCCAATGCACGCTGCACTCATAACCATCGAGCAATCCGGCTTTGGCGAGTGCCCAGCTACCGGTGCACACGCCGCCCAAGCGTCTGGATTGGCGCGCCAGGGCTTGCAGCCAAGTGGTGTGCTCACGGGTGATCGCGCTCTGGATGCCGACCCCGCCGCAGACAATCACCGTGTCCGCCACGCCGGGGTTGCTCCACGAGGCGTCCGGCGTGATCGGGACCCCGTCGCTGGCCCAGACCGGCGCTCCACCGGGGCTGAAGGTATGCCAGCGATACAGCGTTCGCCCCGACAATTGATTGGCCATGCGCAGTGGTTCGACGGCGGATGCCAGCGACATGAGGGTGAATTTATCCAACAGCAGAAACCCGACGGATTGGGTCTTACCGTCGGCCACGGAGGGGGTCGATGACATCGTGTCCTCACAGGAATCGGTCTGAGATGCAGGCGTCGGTCATTCCCTTGGTCTTCGCCAAGGGAATATCGGCTTCGGCGTGAACGCCTAGCCCACCGAGGTTGCGCGTGCCGCCGGGGCAGGGTGACGCGAAGTCATCAGGCCGATAAAGGAGATTGCCAGCGCCAGGCCAATGGTGGTGGTGACTTCGGTGCGGTGCTGCGGGGTGATCATCATGACCGCCAGCGCCGCGCAGATGAAGCCGATCACCAGCCACGTCAGCCACGGGAACAGCCACATGCGGAAGGTCAGCTCGACCTTGCGCTGTTGCAATATCCGCCGCATGCGCAGCTGCGACACCGCAATCGCCAGGTACACCAGAAGGGCAATCGCCCCGGAACTGGCCAGCAGGAACTCGAACAGCCCGGCGGGCATGAAGTAGCTCCACACGGTGATCGACGCACCCAGCACGGTGCTGGCGATCACGGCGGCGCGTGGCACACCGGCCGCGGAAGTCGCCTTCAGCGCTTTCGGTGCATCGCCGCGACGGCCCAGCGAGTACAGCATGCGCGAGGCAATGTAGATCGAGGAGTTCATGCAACTGGCCACGGCGATCAGCACGACAACGTCGACCATGAACTTGGCGTTTGGAATGTTCATGATTTCCAGGGCGCGCTGATACGAGCCCACCGAGGCCAGCAACGGATCATTCCAGGGCACCACGGAGATGACCACGAAGATCGACAGCAGGTAGAACACGCCGATGCGCCAGATCACCGAGCGGGTGGCCTTGGCGATGTTCTGCGCCGGGTTATTCGATTCGGCGGCCGCGATGGTCACCGCTTCAGTGCCGATGAAGCTGAACATGATCGTGATGAAAGCGCCGACCACCGCCGACAAGCCGTTGGGCGCAAACCCGCCGTGCTCGGCCATCAGGCCGCTCAACCCGCTGACTTCGCGGTCGGGCACCCAGCCCATCAACACGGCAAAACCGACCCCGATGAAGCCGATGATCGCCACAACCTTGGCCATGGCGAACCAGAACTCGAATTCACCATACTTGGACACGCTGAACAGGTTGGTCACCACCAACGCAATGATCGATCCCAACGCGAACAGCCAGGCATCGACCTGCGGAAACCATTGGTGCAGCACATGCCCGGCCGCCAGTGCTTCGATGGGAATCACCAACACCCAGAACCACCAGTACAGCCAACCGATGGTAAAACCGGCCCAGCGGCCGATGGCCTGGTCGGCGTAGGTGGAGAACGAACCGGTGTCCGGATTGGCCACCGCCATCTCGCCGAGCATGCGCATGACCAGCACGACAAGCAGACCTGAAAACAGATAGGCGAGCAGCACCGCCGGCCCTGCTGCGGCAATCGCGTGTCCTGAACCGACGAACAAACCGGCGCCGATAATCCCGGCGATGGACAACATTGTGACGTGACGAGGCTTGAAGCCCTGCGCCAATTGGCTACTCGAATCCATGGAGTTCGGGCTGATCATCGGTATTTTTATTCTCTGCTGATCGACATTTAAGCAATTGACCGGGCACACGACCGAGCACCATCGTTGCCTGCTGAAACTCCCGAAAGAAGCCCGTCCAACCGCCGCAGTTCTTATCAACCCCATGATCTGACCGGGATTGTTTTGATAGGAAGACACGGCACCTTAGCCGGCCTTGCTGCCGATTCAATAGCCTGATTGCGCCATGATCGTGTCTGATATCGACATGTGAATACCATCAGGTCGTATTGGAGACCTGTCGGTCACGCAAGGCTCTGGCAATCAAAACCCAGATTGACCAAGTCATGTTCGTTTTTGAGATGGGGCCTGAATTCGACGGTGAAGCCAAACTGGGCCCCACAAGTCAGGCTCTCTATACTGGCCTTCCAGGATGGTAAATAGAGCACAACCTATGCCCGTCGCACCCAATCAAAATTCCCCGGTCATTTTGGTCCCGGCTCAACCAAGCGACGTGGAAAATCTTGTAGCCATTCGAATTGAGGCCATGCGCGAAAGTCTGGAGCGTGTCGGGCGATTTGATCCGGTGCGTGCGCGTGAGCGGTTTCTTGGCGGTTTTGACGCTCGCAACACACGCTATATCGAGGTATCTGGAGAGAGGGTTGGTTTTGTAGTGGTCAAGCATCACCACAATGAACTCTTGCTCGACCACTTGTATGTGAGACCGAGCGCGCAAGGATCAGGTGTAGGGGCTGCTGTTCTCACTCAGATTTTCAAAGAGGCGGATGCGGCTGCGCTCCCTGTTAAAGTTGGCGCTCTCAAAGAAAGTGCTTCGAATCGCTTTTATACCCGCCATGGCTTCCAATTCACCGAAAGCAGTGAATTCGACAATTATTATGTGCGTCAGAGTGTTCCGGCGAAACAACGGTAGAAAGCGTTCTCAGGCTCGGTATATCCAGTAAACTTGGCGTCAATCTCGCGCCTTAGAGCGCCTGGGTATACAGAAGGAAACCGCCATGCTTGAACTCGAACCGCTGTGCTTCTCGTCCGACTGCCCTAGCCGGGCTTTATTCGAGCAGATCGCTGATAAATGGTCGATGATGGTATTAGCCGTGCTTGATGACGGTCCGCAACGCTTCAACGCGATCCGTCGTCGCCTGCAAGGCGTCACCCAAAAAGCGCTCACGCAATGTCTGCGCCGGCTGGAGCGCAACGGCCTGGTATCGCGCGAGGTGATTTCGCTTTCGCCAGTCGCGGTGCAGTACCAAATCACGCCGCTGGGCCGCACGCTGCAACAACCTTTTCGAGCACTGCATGAATGGACGCTCGCCAAGTTGCCGGAGGTTGATGCTGCCCGGCAGAAGTTCGACGCCGCTGCAATCGGACCAACAAGTACGTAGGGAAGGTTGCTTCACTGGATTACTTGAACGCGTTGTCGGCCGCCCATGCTGCGCTTCGGAACTTGTCATCCGATGGCTTGAAAAACACCGAAGATCTCAATCGAACCAGCGCGATCATGTAAGCATGAAACTCTGCCAACACTTTTGTTGTTGGCAGTGCGCTGGTTTTTGCCTTTCAACCGCGGGCAATCAATCTCGATACCTGCTTCAAACGAACCTTCACATCGATTGCTCAGGCCGTTCGATCATGAACGCAGAGCGTCCTGCTCTTGCGCGCGAGGCCCCTGTATACGGCTCGCCAGCCCCTACGCCGCCGACCATTTCCTGACGGTAGGTATCCTCAGACCTACCAGGTGTACGAACGGTGCCTAATTGACGCCAGGTTTATTATTGATACCTTGTCGACTGTCCTCATTTGAGGGAAGCGGTCCGAACCGGACCCTTCGTTCGCCACTCTTGCCGGCGGCTTGCAGCCAGCCAATCGAGCATCCAACAGAAGCATTTCTTTGGTCGAGCCGCACTTGAGAAATCGTTAGGCACGGGCGGACATTCAATAAAATTTATTCTGAGGAAAGTATGGGAAATTTTAAGCTTCTAACCCCCTTGAACAACGAAGAGCTCACTTTCAGAAATCGGGTGTTCATGGCGCCGATGACAAGAGGTCGATCCAAGGATCAGGTGGCCAACGAATTGACTGCGACCTATTACGCACAGCGTGCCTCGGCGGGCCTTATTTTTACCGAAGGCACCCAGATCAGCGCCCAGGCCGTCGGCTGGACGAATACCCCAGGGATCTATACGCCTGAACAGATTGCGGGCTGGAAGAAGGTAACTCAGGCAGTTCATGAAGCCGGCGGCCTCATTTTCGCCCAGCTTTGGCACACCGGTAGAGCATCTCATCCTGATTTTCATGGAGGAGAACTCCCGGTCGCGCCATCGTCAGTCCCCTTCAATAGCCAGGCGTTCACGCCAGAAGGCATCAAACCCTCGGTGACCCCACGCGAACTGACCATTGATGAAATCAAGTCCACCATTGCGGACTACGAAAAAGCTGCACAGGCCGCGAAAGATGCGGGCTTTGATGGTGTAGAGATACACGGTGCCAATGGTTATCTGCCCGCGCAGTTTCTGGAAGACGGCTCAAACAAACGCACCGACGAGTACGGCGGTACCATTGAGAAGCGGGCGAGGTTCTTGCTTGAAGCCACGGACGCTGCGATCAGAGTCTTCGGACCGGCCCGTATCTCGGTCAGGCTGTCGCCGCGCATTCCGTACAATGACATGGGCGACTCCAATCTCGAGCAGACCTACATGTACGCGGTAGAAGCGCTGGAAAAGAGAAACGTTGGAATTCTGCATTTCATGGAACCTGGGACTCTGCCGGAAGGCGCGAAACCCTTGGCGCCCGGGGCTCGCAAGCGGTTCTCAGGAATTTTCGTGTTGAATGTTGGTTATGACCGGAAGTCCGCGGAACAGGCCCTGCAAACCGGTCTGGCCGATGCAGTCACATTTGGCACGCTGTTCATCAGCAACCCTGATCTGCCGGAACGCTTCTTCCTTGATGCGCCGCTGGCTACTGCGGATGCCTCCACTTTTTACAGTGGTTCGGAAGAGGGCTATACCGACTACCCGCCGTTGGCCTAGAGATCGAAGCGCGATTTTCGTTTTGGTACCGACCAACAGTTTGATCATGGACGAGCAACTTGCCGCCTCACGACGGCAAGTTGCTTCAGGCTTTACAGAGTAAATGACAACGCAGAGAAGACCATCCCGCCACTGCCTGCCCAACCCATGCAAAACTGGTCTTTCTCGGCTTCGCCACGACTCATCGCATCGAAGATGCCGTAGGGGATGGACGCGGTAATGATGTTGCCGGTCTTATGCCCGACGTGGTGCAGCTTGTGATCAATACCGATCAGTTGCCCAATGTGCTCCCACATCTTTGGCGAACCGGTATGAATAAACACTTTATGAACATCTGCTGCAGAGATGTTTTGCAGATTGAAAACTTTTATCGCTTCATTGCGGCCATCTTCATGCAAGGCTGCCGCGTAGGAGTTGAATTGATATTGCCCGCCGGTCGGTGAAATACGCGGAATATCCTCCTCATTGCAGAACAATTTCCAGTCCGGCAGGGAAATGGTCGACAAGTCACTCAAGTCCGGCCGGTTGATGTACGAGAACTTGAAGTTGCCCGGGGCCTCATGACTGAGGATGGTGACGGTGACTGCTTCGCCAATGGTAAAACTCGGAAACTTGTAAGCCAGTTCCGCCGACGACTGCAAAGAGAAGTTCTTGGGCATCACCGGCCCGCCAGCAGACATGCCAAACTCCATATTGACGATTGCCGCATAGCGAATCTCGCCGGCCTGCATTTTGCTGTTGATGACATCCATGGCGGTCACCCAGCCGTTGCAGGCGTCCACCACATCAAAGTTTCTGCAGCTCAGGCCCAGCGCCTTGGCAATGAACGTACTGTTGGCCGGCTCGATGAACCCGCGGGTGACGTTCGGATAGATCAACAGATCCAGGTCGGCCTTGTCGATGTTGGCCTGAGCGAGCGCCGAGTTGAATGCAGTCTCCATCAATTGCATTGGCGTTTCGTCGGCGCCCAGCCAGTGGCGCGTGCCGCTGCCGCTTTTTTCAAGCAACTTGCTGATGGTCTTCAATGTTTTTGGCAAGTCTTCCTGGAAGGTATCTTTAGAGTGTTCCTCAACCAGGTTTATAACGTCCTGATTGCTGACAATGCGTGACGGGAGAATCCCGGACAACCCAACTATTTTCATATGACTTCCTTGTTGAAAGTATGCATCCGTGGGCAATGGCTGCGGATGAGCAAACCCTTACTCATCCCTGTAAGGAGCCACTGGCGGCAATACTTTTAGCACAAAGAAAACGCGGATCAAGGACGTTGCTCGTTATTTGCCTCAATCGAATTGAATCATGACCTGGGTCAATTTAACGGCTTTCAAGTTAATCGAAAAAACAGTCGGGCGGACCCTCGCGACGCGGTTGGCATCTGTGTTTGATGTCGTCGGCTATCGGCGAAAAGGACACACCTGAAGGGATAAACACCCCTCAATAGCCAATTTTCGTCACGTGGTTGCGTAAAAGCCCCAAGCTGGCCCTAAAATCCTCGAAAACCGAGGGAACTATTAACGTCCACCAACAGACTGAGCTGCTGTTGCGACCTTCATGCAAACGTCGCACGAAACGATTTCTACAATAAATGGAGCACACAATGGGCAGGGCACGCGATGAGTTTGATTTCTGGTGGGGTACTTCCGGGTCGTGGGTGGAACCGCCGAATGTGCGCCGCAGCGGCACCAGCGGTGTCCAGCTGATTGTTCAAGGTGACAAGACGTTTTTTGTAAAGCGCCAGACCGGCCATTTGTTCCGCAGTCTCCGTTACCCCACTGGCCGACCGACCGCATTGCGTGAAGGCGTTGCCCTTTCAAGACTCGAAGAGCTGGGCGTGAATGCGCCAAGACCGGTATTTTATGGCGCGAGAAAAGTCGACGGCGTATGGCAGGGTGTCTTGGTTACCAAAGACCTGGGCGGCTTCATCGATCTGGATACCTGGTATAGCCAGGGCGCTGCAAGTCTGTTGACCACAGAGCAACATCTGCGACTTCTTGAACGTTTGGCGCAAATGCTGGCGCGGATGCACTCGGGCAAATGGCAGCACGGTTGCATGCGCTCCAAACACATCTTTATCAAGGCGTCGATTACCGACACAGACTTCGATTTCGAACTGGCGCTGCTTGACCTGGAGAAGTCTCGCGGTCGTGTTACGGCAATGGGCGCGGCGCGTCACGACATTCCGCAACTCAGACGGCATTCTTTCTGGGATGAGTCGCAGTGGCAGCATTTCCTTTCGAGCTATGAGCAAGCCAGTGGTAGAACCCTGTAAGCAGGTGTGCAAAGCCATTGGTTAGAACAGGCTGTGGTGCGTGCTCAGCACATAAGTCACGCACCAGCCTCCTCTGAATAATTACCACTGACCGCTTCCGAGGCAGGCGATTATTTCCCAGCCACTGAATTCCCACCAGGAATAGCGCTCATCAGAGCAACTTCTGGCCAGGCTGGCCGTCTGGATTTCTCCGGCTTTGCTATGTGTTGCGAAAGGCGTGTTGATCGAGGCGGTCACCTGCTTGACCGTCTGTGGAGCAGTGATGGTGGTTGGATGCACGGCAGCGTTTGTGGCCGTTGCGGCGAGAGCGAGCGTCGCCGCGATGGCCAGAGTAGTCATGGACTTTTTCATGTTCGAATCCTTTCAGTTAGCTGACAGCGGGCTTATACATAGGCCCCGACCTGCCTTCTGAACAGATCGGGCATTCGCGTAATGTCACGCCAGAAAAGCCTATCACTGCGCTATCTCCAGAACAGTCGCACAACTGTGCTATTGACAACTTGTTGAACGGCCGGTCTTCGCCATGGGCGCTGGATCGAGTCAAATAATCTGAACCCCGCCCGAACGCCCACGCCTAACGATCAGCTTGTGTTCATTCGCACAGGCCCGGTGCCAATACCGGCACATTCCGAGAGGTGGTCAACGTGGCTAAAGACGAGAAGAAGAGCAAAAAAGACGATGCTTCGAAAGCCAGCAAGGACTTGAAAGACAAAAAGTCTTCGCCGGAAAAGAAATCAGCGGCAGCTTCGGCGCTTTCCAAGTCCTCCGACAAGAAAGACAAGAAGAAAGACGCCGAACCGAAAAAGTCTGCGAAAAAAGCCGATAGCAAGCCGGAAAAGGCCAAGGATGCTAAGAAGGCTGACAAGCCGGCGAAAAAGAAGAAGTAACACCTGCGACTCGCCAGGGCTTTACGCCCTGGCATCCCTCAGATCGTTCTTCAAGCCGTTTCTTCAACCCTGCGCGCATCCCCCAACGAATCACGCTGCATCGACTGCAGGTTTTTCTCGATGGTTTCGCACAGGGCTTCCATCTGGATTTGGTGCTCGCTATGGCGAAACGGGCTTTGCAGGTCAGTACCGATGCGTTCGATGGCCAGCAGCATGAAGCCCACCACCGTCGAGGCCAGCGGGGTGAACCAACCCAGCGATTCCACCAGCCCCACCGGCACAATCAGGCAGAACAGCGAGATAAACAGGCGCGGGAAATACACGTAGGGGTAGGGCAGCGGAGTATTGGCGATCCGTTCCATCCCGCCCTGGCTGTTGGACAGATCGACCATCGTCGATTCCAGCCGTGCCAGCCGAATGCTGTCCAGGCGCCCGGCCTTGTATTCCCTGGCCAGCAACGCCGCGGAACCGGTGAGGATGTCGTTGGCAAAGTTGTTGGTGGTGCCGCTGCGGGCGAATTCATCCGCCGGGATGAACGCGCGGACTTCCTCCGGGCAAGGCTGACCTTGCAGATGCGCGGCGAGGCAATTGACGTAGGCCACATGGCGGCGCAACAGCGTCGCCTTCACCGGGTTCACTTCGTTATCGGGATCATCCAGCAGCGTCAGCACCTGCCGGGCGAAGCTGCGCGAGCTGTTGATCATCATGCCCCACAGCGTCCGCGCCTCCCACCAACGGTTGTAGGCGCTGCTGTTGCGGAAACTGATCAGCACCACCAGCGCAGAACCGAGCAATGTCAACGGCATCAGCGGCAGGTTGATCTTGGCGTTGAGGAACAACATGAAGTCGACGGTGACGGCGATGTCCCAGAGCAACAACCAGAACAGCGACCAGCCCACGTAGCCCATGGTCTTGATGATCAAACGGTATTTTTTGACGATGGCTGCTTTCAAACGGAAACCTCGTGGCGAGCGGTAAGCGTTAACGCCCTAGCTCCGACGCTGGTTCGGGGGTAAAGGTTCGGTGTCGAGTGAGCTTCTTGGTTACGACAATTGTCAGGCAATAAAAAACCCGGTCATTACGCCGGGTTTTTTATTGCCTGCAGTTCTGCCAGACGTCAGAGCGAGGCTTTCACCTGCAAGCCAAACACCAATGCATTGTCGATGTCCTGCCCGGAAAACGCGCCCGGTTCGATGATGTATTGCATGTTCGGGCGCAGCGTCAGCCAAGGCGTGGCCTGGTAGCCGTAGCCGAGTTCGATCAACTGCTCGCCACTGTCCAGGTTCGGGAACTGCGTGCCATTGGCCATGGCAGCGTCCTGTTGTACGTCGCGGCTGCGCGGGTTAGGCACGGCGCGGCCGTAGCCCAGAGCGACGGTGTCACGCGGGCGACCTTCGAACGGTTTGTACAGCACCAGACCGGTGCCGTACCACTTGCTGAATGGCGAAGCCGCTTCGCTGGCCGCCGAGTATTGGCCGAACGCATGCAGGCTGCGGCCCTCGGACGTTGGCGAACTCCATACGGCCTGATCGATCAGCAGGTAGTGACCGCCACGGCCGGAGACTTCTTTGTCGCTGCCAATGCGTTTCACGTCGGAGCTGTCGTAGTAGTAACCGAGCTTGTATTCGCCAGGCAATTGGCCCGCGTGCTTGTACACCAGTTCGATCGGCACCACGGTGCCGGTGGTGTGTTTCGGGCCCAGATGCCAGGCGCGGCTGGAGTTGCCGTTGCTTTCCGGATCGACGTTGAACGCGGCCACGCGCAGTTGCCACGATGGCGACAAGTCGTATTTCACCCGCACGCCCAGGTGCGCGTTGGGGTAGTTGGTCCAGCCACTGCCGCCGGACATGTTCAGCGGATGGCCGCAGAAACCGGCGTTCATGAAGTTGCACAGAATGCCGCTGTCGAGGCCGCCGAGGTCGTTGCCCATGGCCATGTAACCCAGCTTCACGTTGAGCGCCGGGGTGAACAGACTGCGCTCATAGCTCAGTTCGGTCAGGCGGGTGTAGAGGCCGCCGTAGTTTTCCTGGATCGGCAGACGGTTGCCAACCAGATCTTCGGAGGCGCTGTTGCCGCGGCGGTCGTTGATGGTCAGCTGAACCTTGCCGGCGTTCTCTACGCCATACAGCTTGCTCAGGTCGAACTGCGCGCCGAGCTTGATGTTCTGCGAGTAACGGCCGGAGCGATGCAGGCCGCCGTCGGCGTTGTAAGCCATTTCGCCGGTGTAATCGCCGGTGAACTTGATGCCGTCTTCGTCCATCTGGTGGCGCAGGCCACCCCAGTCACCGGTCAGGGTGTTGCGGGTCAACAGGTTTGAATCGGTATCGGCGAAGGCGGGCAGGGTGGTGCAGGTCAGGCCCAACAGCACGCCGTTGACCCAGCCGTTACGAGTAAAACCAAACATGGAGATCTTCCTGCTCAAAGCTGTAGCGATATCGGAAAGCGGCGCGGCACCCTCAGGTGCCGCGCGCAAAAAGAAAGCGCCCGTGTTCAGCACGGGCGCTGCGGTTTACGGCAAGGCGTAAGCCATCACGTAGTCGCCGCGATCGGTCGACTGACGTGCACCACCGGCGGTGATGACGATGTACTGCTTGCCGGTCTTCGGCGAAACGTAGGTCATCGGGCCGCCCTGACTGCCAACCGGCAGACGCGCTTTCCACACTTCTTCGCCATTGGCGCTGTTGAAGGCGCGCAGGTAGAAGTCCTGGGTGCCGGCGATAAAGATCAGGCCACCTTGGGTCGACAGGGTGCCGCCGAGGGTTGGCAGACCGATCTTGATCGGCAGGTGCATGCGAATGCCCAAGGGACCTGTGTCTTCAACGGTGCCGACCGGAACCTGCCACGCGACTTTCTGGGTCTTCATATCAATGGCGGTCAGAGTGCCGAACGGCGGAGCCTGGCACGGAATGCCGGCCACCGACAGGAAGCGGTTTTTGTTGACCGCGTAAGGCGTGCCTTTGAGCGGTACCGCGCCCATACCGGTGTTCAACGCTTCGCCACCGGAGGAAGCTTGAGCCTTGTTCTGCGACGGGATCATCTGAATCCACAGACCCAGGCGCATGTCGTTGACGAAGATGAAACCGTGCACCGGGTCAGTGGAGATGCTGCCCCAGTTCATGCCGCCCAGCGAACCCGGGAAGCTCAGGGATTTATCGGTACCCGGCGCGGTGTACAGGCCGTCGTAACGCATCGATTTGAAATCGATCCGGCACAGCAACTGGTCGTACGGGGTGGCGCCCCACATGTCCGACTCAGTCAGATGCTGGGCACCGATCTGCGGCATGCCCACCGATTTTGGCTGGGTTGGCGAGTACGGTTCGTTCGGGATGTTCGCGGCTTTGACCGGGACTTCTTTAACCTCGGTCAACGGTTTGCCGGTGGCACGATCGAGCACGTAGATCTGCCCGGCCTTGGTGCCGATGACCAGCGCCGGAACGCTTTTGCCGTCCTTGGTGAAGTCGATCAGGCTCGGCTGCATCGGCAGGTCGAAGTCCCAGAGATCGTTGTGCACGGTCTGGAACACCCAGCGTTCATCACCGGTGGTGGCGTCCAGCGCGAGGATCGAGGCGCCGTAGGTGTGATCGAGTTTGCTGCGCTCGACACCATAGATGTCGGTGGACGAGCTGCCCATCGGCAGAAACACGGTGTTAGTCGCCGGATCGTAGGACATCGGCGCCCAGCTGTTCGGCGTGCTGCGCACATACGTGCTGCCGTCGGCCGGGGCCTTTTTGTCCTGCGGGTTGCCCGGGTCGAAGGCCCAGCGCATGGCGCCGGTGATCACGTCGAAACCACGGATCACGCCGCCCGGCATGTCGGTCTGTACGTTGTCGGCTACACGACCACCGACCACTACAGTGGTGCCGGCCATCAGCGGCGCGGAGGAGAGCTGGTAGTAGCTGTCCGGTACGTCACCGAGACCGGCCTTCAGATCAACCTGGCCGTTGTTGCCGAAACCCTGGCAGAACTCGCCGGTGTCGGCATCGACCGCGATCAGGCGGGCGTCGATGGTGTTGGTCAGCAGACGGCGCTGGCAATTGGCGGCCGGCGCCGGTTTGGCTTCGATGATGCTCGAATTGCTTGGTTGAGCGATGCTCTTGGTCGCATCGAAATAGGCCATGCCACGGCAACGCTGCCAGACTTTCGACTTAGCGTTGATCGCGTTCTTCCACAGCTCTTTGCCGGTGTCGGCATCCAGCGCGATCAGGTTGTTGTGCGGGGTGCAGATGAACACTTTGTTGCCGATCTGCAGCGGAGTGAGCTGGTCTTCGGCACCGTTGCCATCGCTCTCGGCGACGTCACCGGTGTGGTAGGTCCAGGCTACTTTCAGCTTGTCGACGTTGTTGCGGTTGATCTGGTCCAGCGCAGCAAAGCGGCTGCCGCCCTCGGTATTACCGTAGTGCGCCCAGTCTTTTTGCGCCTTGTCTGGCTCAACCGGGGTCAGGCCCGGACCAGTGCCGGTCGCGGCGACAGTCGGGTGCGCAACGAACATGTTGCCGGCAGCCACCGCCAGTCCCACGGCCAGGACAGCGGCAACGCCGTAAGCGCCACGACCCGGAACACCACCGTTGGCACGCTTGAGCAGCGGGTAGACCAGCGTCACCGCCAGACCCACGGCGCTGAACATGAACAGACGCGAGAACACCGGCCAGAACACCAGCCCGGCATCGCTCACCGCCCAGATCGCTGTCCCGACCAGAAACGCCGCGAACAGCCAGGCGCCGGCCGTCTTGTAGCGAGCGATCAGCAGACCGGAAACGGCCATCACCAGACCGCCCACGAGGAAGTACCACGACCCTCCCAGGCTGACCAGCTTCACTCCGCCAGCCGCAAGTGCCAGGCCGAGCAGGGCGATGATCACCCCCAGCCCGACCAGAATGAATTTTGATATGCCCGAGAGGCGTTGACTCTGCTTCACGTTGAATGTCCCGTTGAAATGAGGCGTGCATTATATAGATAGGTAACTACCTAGTTAAATCACTAATTCAGTAATGAACTGTTGTTCATTGCGAAATCCCCGTCCTGAGCGGGGACCTGCGCTTTCAAGGGCCTGGAAAGATATTTTGAATGCCTGGAAAACCGCATTTTTGTCAGAAAAAATGGGAGTTATGACAGCTGCCGTCATCAACCACGGTTATTGCGCAGAATCGAAAAATTCAACGCCGCCGCTACACACAGCCAGGCCAGATACGGAAACAGGATCAACCCGGTGATCAAATCCAGGCGCAACGCCATAAACACCATCACCGCGACCACCAGCCACAACAGCAGCAGAATCACCATGGCGGCGGCCACCTGATGCGCGCCGAAGAACACCGGCGTCCACAACGTGTTCAGGGCAATTTGCGCGGCCCACAGCGCCAATACCGTCTGACTGCCAGGAGTCAGGCTCAAGCGATAACCGGCCCAGGCCAGCAATAGATAGATTATTGTCCAGGCCACCGGAAACGCCCAATTGGGTGGAGTAAATCCGGGTTTATTGAGCCCTTCGTACCATGGCCCGGGTTTGAAAATCACCCCGGTAGTCGCCGCAGCGCCGCACGCGATCAGAAAAATCAGAAACGTCACCATTTTTCACTCCTTGGCCGCAGCCACTCTCTCTGGGATTACAGCGCCGCAACGGTCGCTCATTCGGATTTCATCGCCATCAGGTCGCTGACCCGCGCCACCAGGGTGTCGACGGCAAACGGCTTGGTCAGCACCTGCATGTCCGGGCCCAATTGACCGGCACCAATCACCGCGTTTTCTGCGTACCCGGTAATGAACAGGGTCTTCAGATTCTGGCGGATTTCCCGGCCGGCATCGGCCAGTTGCCGACCGTTCATGCCACCCGGCAAGCCGACGTCGGTGATCAGCAAGTCGATGTGTATGTCCGAGCGCAACATCTTCAGCCCGACCACACTGTCAGCGGCCTCTATCAAGGTGTAGCCGAGATCGCCGAGCACGTCTGTCAGCAGCGCACGCACCGTAGGCTCGTCGTCCACCACCAGAATTGTCTCGCCAGACTTGGGCAAGGCTGCCGGCGCGTTGTCCTTGTGATCCTGATTCGGCAGAGGCTCGCCATGGTAGCGCGGCAGATAAATGCACATCTCGGTGCCCTGGCCGACCTGCGAATGCACGCGCACCTGGCCACCGGACTGCTTGGCGAAACCGTAGATCATCGACAGTCCCAACCCGGTGCCCTGGCCCAGCGGTTTGGTGGTGAAGAACGGGTCGAAGGCCTTGGCGATGACATCGGCGGTCATGCCGGTGCCGGTATCGGTCACGCACAGGCACAGGTATTCGCCCTCGGGCATGTCCAGGGTGCGCGCCGTCTCGCAGTCCAGCGCACGGTTGGCCGTTTCGATGGTGATGCGCCCGCCATCGGGCATCGCATCGCGCGCGTTGATGCACAGGTTGAGCAGGGCGTTCTCCAACTGGCTGGCATCCACCAGCGTTGGCCAGAGCCCCGGCGCGGCGCGGGTTTCCAGAACGATGCTGGGGCCGACCGTACGCTGGATCAGCTCGGTCATGCCGGTCATCAGCGTGTTGACATCGGTCGGCCGCGGATCGAGGGTCTGGCGTCTGGAAAACGCCAGCAGACGGTGGGTCAGGGCGGCGGCGCGCTTGACCGCGCCCTGGGCGGTCACCATGTATTTGTCGACCTCATTCAGCCGGCCCTGGCTGATGCGCGCGCCCATCAACTCCAGCGCGCCGGAAATGCCGGCCAGCAAATTGTTGAAGTCATGCGCCAGGCCCCCGGTCAGTTGGCCGACGGCTTCCATTTTCTGCGACTGACGCAGTTTCTCTTCGGCTTGCATCAGCTCTGAAGTGCGCGATGACACGCGCTGCTCCAGCGTATCGTTGAGCGCGCGCAACGCGGCGATGGCGCGGTCGCGCTCCGCTTCGACATTGCGCCGTTCCTCGACATCGATCAGCACGCCGGGAAAGCGCAGCGGCGTTCCATCATCGGCACACTCAACACGGCCGTTGGCCTCGATCCACTGATATTTGCCGTCTGTGCGGCGCACACGGTACTGGTGGGAGTAGGCGCCACCACGGCCTATGGCTTCGTTGATCGCGGTGGTCAGTCCATCCTGGTCTTCGGGATGCACGGTCACCATGACTTGTTCGAGGCTGAGCCCTTCGCGGCCCAGCGCCGGGTTGAGATCAAACACCCGGGCGAACGCTTCGTCCACGGCGAAACGATCGGTGAGCAGGTCCCAGTGCCAGGTGCCGATGATCGCACCGGCGGCGAGCGCCAGTTGCACACGCTCGACGTTCTCCCGCGCCAGCGCTTCACTGGCACGCAAACGCTCTTCGGCGTCGCGCCGCTGGGTGACGTCGTTGAACAGGATCGCGATCTGCCGGTCGGCCGGATCGCCGACCCGTACCGCGCGCACGTCGAACCAGCGTTCGAAGGTGTTGGCGTAATTTTCGAAGTTCGCCGGCTCTCCGGTTTTGGCCACATGGCCGTAGGTTTCGAACCAGAAGCTTTCCAGATTGGGCGCGAACTCGGTGACCCATTTGCCGCGCAGGTTGACCCCGCACTGGTGTTCGAACGCCGGGTTGGCTTCGACGAAGTAGTAATCGACGGGTTTATCGTCAGCGTCGAATTTGACCTTGACGATGGCGAACGCCGATTCGATGGTTTCCAGAATGGTGATGAAGCGTGCCTCGCTACGTGCGAGCGCATCCCGACTGGCTTGCAGTTGCGCCGCCATGTCGCGATCGAGGTCAACGTCCTGCGTGTCGACCAGGGTGCTCTGAAGCGCCGCGCGCAATCGCCTTACCTCTGACTCAAGCGCTTCGCGACTAAGGTGTTCAAGGGTATCCATGTGACCTGCTTTATTGAATGTTCAGGGGCTGGCTTCATAGAGCGCGTAGGCACAACGCGAGCAGTGAACGTCGCGCTCGCAGTGGACTCGAGCGCCAATCATCCGTTGACCGGGCGCGCTGTGCTTAAGTTTCACCACCCGCGCAAGCGAGCGCTCATTTCAGATCGATTCGCCGTTATCCAGGCGCGCCAACAGGTTCTGCCCGCGTTGCCACAGCGCCTCCTGCTTGGCTGGCGGCATGCGGTCGAGGTTCTTGTACATCATCGCCATGCGCTGATTGCCGCGCAGTTGTTCACCGTGGCGCATCAGAAAATGCCAATACAACGCATTAAACGGGCAGGCATTGTCCGCGGTACTTTCGCTGACCTTGTAGGCGCAGCTTCGGCAGTAGTCGGACATGCGATTGATGTATTGGCCACTGGCGCAATAGGGTTTGGAACCGAGGTAACCGCCATCGGCATGCATGACCATGCCCAAGGTGTTGGGCAGCTCGACCCAGTCAAAGGCGTCCATATAGATCGCCAGATACCACTCACAGATCTGGCTCGGCGCGATGCCGGCGAGCAGGGCAAAATTACCGGTGACCATCAGCCGCTGGATGTGATGCGCGTAGGCGTGCTGCAGACTCTGGCCGATGGCCTGGCGCATGCAGTTCATCTGCGTCGCACCGGTCCAGTAGAACTCGGGCAGTGGCCGGTCGTTGCCGAATACATTGCCCAGTGCGTAGTCCGGCATTTTCAGCCAGTACACGCCGCGCACATATTCCCGCCAGCCGATCAGTTGCCGAATGAAGCCTTCGGCGGCATTCAGGGCAATCCTGCCGGCCCAATAGGCCGACTCGACGTCGCTGCACAACTGCCGCAAATCCAGCAGGCCAATATTGAGCGCAGCGCTGATGCGCGCGTGAAACAGAAACGGTTCGTCACTGGCCATGGCGTCCTGATAGTCGCCGAAACCTGCCAGACCATAATCCAGAAAATACTCCCACAGCGCCTGCGCGTCGGCGTGGGTGACCGGGTAGTTGAAGTCGTCGAGTGCACCGTAATGCTGACTGAAACGGGCCTTCACCAGCGCGAGCACATCGCGGGTGATCGCGTCATTATTGAAACGGATCGGGTAGGGGGCTTTCACGCCTTTGGGCAGGGACTTGCGATTCTCCGCATCGAAATTCCACGCACCACCCACCGGCGTGCCGTCGCCATTGAGCAGCAAGCGACTCTTGCGGCGCATCTCGCGATAGAAGAACTCCATGCGCAACTGCTTTTTGCCGGCGGCCCAGGCGGCGAACTCATCGCGACTGCAAAGAAAACGCGTATCGGCGTGCCAATGGAGGGGCAAGCCACAGTCCCTGATCGATTGCTCCAGACGCCAGTCCCCGCATTCGGTGACGTGCACTTCCTCGACCTGCAACCGCTGTTGCCAGCGGCGTAATTCCCCCGGCACCGAGCCGCTATTGTGCGGATCATCCAGGGTCACGTATTCGACACGAACGCCCTGGTCTCGCAGGGCCTGGGCGAAATGGCGCATGGCACTGAAGATCAGGGCAATCTTTTGCGGATGGTGCGGCACATGGCTGGCTTCTTCCATGACCTCGACCAGCAGCACGCTGTCGCGCTCGCTATCGAGCGTCTGCAATGAAGCCAGATCGAAGGACAACTGATCGCCCAGCACCAGGCACAACCGACGGTTCTGGTTCATTCACAGTATCCGTTTCATAACGGTGTGGTCAGCGAAAACGGAATCCGCAGCTCTTCGACGGGCCCGCTATCACGCCCGCACATTTCATCGTGCACGCATTGCTGCACCAGCACGCAGGGGAATGCCGGCACAGTCTGCAGCAGGTCACGCAGATGGGTGATTGAACGCAGATGCATCGGTTTGGCCGCATCGTCGAGCAAGGTGAACTGGCCGTGATCCAGGCGGATGCGGGCCAGATAAAAACCACCTTCGAGTGACAGCAGCTCCAGCTCACGTATTTCGCTGTTGGCCGCACGTTCGGTCAGGGTTTGCAGATTCATGCTTCACTCCTTGCCTACCAGGGCAGGCGTTGTCCATCGTAGGCAAAGAACTGGCCGCTGTCGGCCGCGGTCAATTGGTCAATCAGGTTGAGTAACTGGTCAGCGGCGACATCTGCCGGACGCGCGCTGGAAGCGCCGCGAAAAGGTTGCGACAAGCCCGACACGACTGTGCCTGGATGCAAACTCAGCAAGCGGCTTTGCGGGCGGGTGCGCGCCAGTTCGATCGCCGCCGTCTTGATCAGCATGTTCAGTGCTGCTTTGGAGGCGCGATAGGCGTACCAGCCGCCCAAACGGTTGTCGCCGATGCTTCCGACCTTGGCCGAGAGCATCGCCATCGCCCCTTGGGGAGCGAGCAGCGGCAGAAAATGCCGCAACACCATTGCCGGTCCCAGCGTGTTGACTTGAAACACGGCTTGCAGCGCATCCGCCTCGATCGCGCTGTAGCTCTTTTCTGGCTTGATCCGCTCACGATGCAGCAGACCCGCAGCGTGCACGATCAACTGATAGGGCGCTTCTGCGGCCAATTCGGTGGCTGCGCTGGCGATGGTTTCCGGTTGCTCCAGATCCAGCGCCGGAACGGTGTTGCGCCCCAGCTCACGAACGCCGGCACAGCGCGGATCCTGACTGAGCTGCTGGCAAAATGCGCTACCGATAGCGCCACTGGCGCCAATCACCAGTGCGCGATAACCATCGCCCAGGGAGGCCATACTGAACGGGCTGTTCATTGATTTTCTCCCGCGCCCTGGCGACGAAAGAACAAGGTCACCTGGCCGACTTCAACCCCGAGTTTGGACATGCTGGTGCGGTTGATCAGCGTGTCCTCGTCCATCTGGTACATCCAGTCGTCCATGCTCATTTCATAGGTCGAGCCATCAACTGGCAGATTCAGGCGATAACGCCAGTGCAGCGCATTGCCAGCGACCTGACCTGTGGCGACACCCACCACATCACCCGCACGCCCACTCCAGCGTCCCTGGCCCTCGGGCGTCAGGGTCCAGACGCGGCGTTGGCGCGTGCCGTCGCTGTACAGGAAGCGCTCATCGAGAATCAGGTTGTCGCCTTCACGATGGCTGACGATGTTGACCTCAAAGCGCTTGACCACTTCCCCGGAGCGCTTCTGAAACATCCCCCAGGCTTTCACGGGTTTGCTGAAAAAGCGTTGCAGATCCAGCGCCGGTTGCTGATCGGCATAGTGGCTGACATCCACGCTGCCGCAGCTTGCAACGCCGAGTACCAGAGCCAGTAAGAGCACAAGTCGGGCCATTGCCGTTCTCCCTGAGTGCACAGGTATGGGGGTGAAGTTGGGAATATCGTGCTTGTACAGTGGATTTATCGTGTACAGGTTTATCGCGCCTGTCGAAGGTCGGAAATCAACTTCGCCGCCCGATCAATTGCAGGAACTCCTGACGCGTCGTAGAGCTGTCGCGAAAAGCACCGAGCATCACCGAGGACGTCATGATCGAATTCTGCTTTTCGACGCCGCGCATCATCATGCACATGTGTCTGGCTTCAATGACCACGGCCACGCCGGCGGCATCGGTGATCTGCTGGATCGCCTCGGCGATTTGCCGGGTGAGGTTTTCCTGGATCTGCAGACGACGGGCGAACATGTCCACCACGCGCGCTACTTTCGACAATCCCAGCACCCTGCCGGTGGGGATGTACGCCACGTGTGCCTTGCCGATGAAAGGCAGTATATGGTGCTCGCACAAGGAATAGAGCTCGATGTCACTGACGATGACCATCTCATCGCTTTGCGATTCGAACAGGGCACCGTTGGTGACATCTTCCAGGCGCATCGAGTAGCCGTTGCACAGATACTGCATCGCTTTGGCCGCACGTTGGGGTGTGTCGAGCAGACCTTCGCGTTCGGGATTTTCACCGACACCGACGAGGATTTCGCGGTAATGGCTGGCTAGTAGTGGGTTCATTCAGGGTGCTCGCGGCAGTGCTGTGCGTAGGGGCCAATCCGTAGCGGAAGAGTTGTACGTAAAGAAGTGCTTTGTATAGGTTTTATTCAAGATAGGCTGAAAAAATAAACCTGACAATCAATCGGCAATCTTTTTTGTGCAGATGCGAAAACCTCGCAGCGCAGCGCGCGAGGTTGCGGGTGTAGCGGGGGAGAAGAGGAAGCGCTCCCGGTGAGTGGGAGCGCTGGGCGAATTCGCGGAATTATTCGCTGTAGGTCGGGTAATCCACATAGCCTTCGGCATTGCCGCCGTAGACCGTCGCGGGATTCAGTGGATTGAGCGGCCAGTCATTGGCAATGCGCGCCGGCAGGTCCGGGTTGGCCATGAATGGCCGGCCGAAAGCCACCAGATCCGCCAGTCCCGATTCAAGCAATTGCGCACCGGATTCTGCGTTGTAGCGCCCGGCATAAATGATCGCGCCACTGAAGGTATCGCGCACTGCACGGCGGAAGGTTTGCGGCATCGCGGGCGCGTCGTCCCAGTCGGCTTCGGCAATGGACAGGTAGGCAATGCCCACATCCTCAAGCACTTTGATCGCTTCGATGTAAGTGGTGTGCGGGTCCTCTTCGACCATGCCCAGATAGGTGCGCGCTTCATCGGTGGTGGTGAACAGCGGCGCGAAACGTACGCCGACTTTCTCCTTGCCGATGCACTCGGCGACACCCGACACCACTTCGCGCAGAAAGCGCAGGCGGTTGTGCAGCGAGCCACCGTACTGATCGGTGCGCACATTGCTGTGGGCAGAAATGAACTGGTTCACCAGATAGCCGTTGGCGCAGTGCAGTTCGATCCCGTCGAAGCCGGCGTCCATCGCATTGCGCGCCGCCTGTATATAGAGCTGAACCAGTTCCTGGACTTCATCGGTGCTCAGTGCTCGCGGCGCGGATGGCGTAACCAGCTCGCCGGCGCCCGGCGCAGTTTCGATGAACACGCTGACTCGCTCGGTGGCGATGGCGGACGCTGAAACCGGGGCCGCCCCATCGGGTTGCAGCGCGGTGTGGGACACACGGCCGACGTGCCAAAGCTGCGCGAAAATCACGCCGCCCTGTGCATGAACCGCTTCGGTGACTGTGCGCCATCCGGCAATTTGCTCAGGGGTGTGAATGCCGGGAGTCCAGGCGTAGCCCTGACCGCGAGGCTCGATCTGCGTGCCTTCGGTGACCAGCAGACCGGCGCCGGCGCGTTGCTGGTAATACTCGGCCATCAATGCGTTGGCGACATTGCCCGGTTGTGTGCTGCGCTGGCGGGTGAGGGGCGGCAGGACGATGCGGTTCTTCAGGGTGTGCAGGCCCAGTTTGACGGGGGTGAAGTAAGGGCTGTTTTTCATGTGATTCCTGTTTTGGCCTTATTAGACCAGTCGACTAGTAATGCGGTAAAAAAAACACCGTGCGGGATGCGCACGGTGTCTGGACGCTGGAGGGTTCAGGCCAACAGCTTCAGCAGTTTTTCGGCGACGGCTGCCGAGCTGGCAGGGTTTTGACCCGTCACCAGTTGGCCATCGGTCACCACGTGAACCTGCCAGTCAGCGACTTTGGAGTAGCGGCCGCCGAGACGCTGGAATTCGTCTTCGATCAGGAACGGCACGACATCGGTCAGGCCTACAGCGGCTTCTTCAGCGTTGGTGAAACCGGTGACGTCCCGGCCTTGAATCAACGGCTTGCCATCGGCAGCCACCACGTGACGCAGAACGCCCGGCGCATGGCAGACGAAACCGTGAGGTTTGTGGCTGCGGTCGAAGGCTTCGATCAAGGCGATCGAGTGCTTGTCTTCGGCCAAATCCCACAGCGGGCCGTGGCCACCCGGGTAGAACACGGCATCGAAATCCTCAGCGCGGACATCCGCCAGGCGCCCGGTATTGGCCAGCGCCTGCTGAGCAGCGGGGTCCTTGCGGAAGCGGTCGGTTTCAGCGGTTTGCGCATCGGGCTCATCGCTTTTCGGATCGAGCGGTGGCTGGCCGCCGGCCGGCGATACCAGAGTGATCTGCGCGCCGGCATCCTTGAAGGCATAGTAGGGGGCCGCGAACTCTTCGAGCCAGAACCCGGTTTTCTTGCCGGTGTTGCCAAGCTGATCGTGGGAAGTCAGAACCATCAAGATTTTCATAGAGCGCCCTGTATTGGTCTGGTGTCCTCGACGGGTTCGTCTGCGACACCTTGGAAGAAATGACGGGCACAGCATAGATTCATATTAGACCGGTCGTCTAGTAAATTTTTACGACCGTGTTTCCGCGTGATCACTGTGGCAAACTCCTGCTCATCAGAAATATACGACTGGTCTAATGTTTGGTATTTTGCGCCCCATGAAACCGACCTACGACGATACCCGCCAACACCTGCTCGACACCGGCCACCGCATGATGGCCGAAAAGGGCTTCACCAGCGTTGGCCTGAGCGAGATCCTGCAGACCGCCGGTGTGCCCAAGGGCTCGTTCTATCACTACTTCAAATCCAAGGAACTCTACGGCCAGGCGCTGCTGGAGGACTACTTTGTCGGCTACCTGGCAGATATGGAGCGACGCCTGACTCTGCCTGGGCTCAGTGCCTATGAGCGGCTGATGGATTACTGGCAGGGCTGGCAGAACCGCTGCACCCTGGAAGGCCATGGTGATGAATGCCTGGTGGTGAAGTTGAGCGCGGAAGTCGCCGACCTGTCCGAGTCGATGCGCCTCACTCTGCGCGACGGCGCCGAGCGCATCGTTGCGCGCATCACGACGTGCCTGGAAGAAGGGCAGCTGGATAAAAGTTTGCCGCAGACTGACGCTCGGCAACTGGCAGAAACCCTGTATCAACTCTGGTTGGGGGCGAGTCTGTTGAACAAACTGCAGCGCACGGGGCAGTCGCTGCAGACGTCGATGGTGATGACCAAACAGCTTTTGCAAAGCTGAGGACCCCCACAACCCTTTCTCCCGACCCGCCAAGGAAGCGTAAATGGGCCTGCGACATACTCCTTTTTTTCACATGCCAACAGGTTGCATCTTGGCATTGGCCGGCGTGCTTCTCAGCGGCTGCTCCAGCCACACGGTGCCCCGACCTGTCGAGCGCGACCCTTGCCTCGACGCAGGCCCGGTAAACAGTCTCGGGTACGATCACTGTGTGGCTGAGCGGGATCGCCAAAGGAAGGAAGCACTTGAAGCGCTGCTTGACGATGACCCGGCTCATCTGCAGCACTTGCAAATCATCGAAATGCCCGAGAGCAAGTACCAATCTTCTGATTTCCCGGATACGCCCATCCCCATGTCCTACAGGGGAGTGGATTCGATTTCGCTGGCTGAAAAGCAAGCGCTGCCGTTCAAGGCCCGGATAGTCTGGAAATATTCTTCACCGAGCCTTCAGCCGCAGCGCCGAGACGCCCTGCAGATGGAGAAAATGCAGGTGCTGATCATGGCGGCGGTGCAGGAAAACGGGCTGGCGAAGTGGGTATGCACGGCCACCGGTGGGCAACAGCGGGAGTGGATCTTCTATACGCAAAGCGATGAGGCCTTCATCACCAAGGTACGAGCCGCTCTGGCGCAGACCGGTCCATACCCCGTCGAGTTAAAGGCACAGAGGGACGCGGCGCCCAGCGTCGGGAGGCAACCAGCACAAGACATCCGTGTCACCCCCAAATTGTGTATGGAATGAAACGCGTGCCGCGGGCGCGGCGATTACCATTTTTTCAGCACCACTGACGAGCGGCAGCCATAAAAAGTGGAACTACAACTCACAGCCACCAGTCAACTTTTCTGTCGAGACTCAGAGCTTCCCACTTACACGAAGGTTTATGAATCATGAAGAGTGAACAGGTAGAAGGCGTAGCGGAAAAGTTGGCTGGCAAGGCGCAGAGCGCGGTCGGGAAACTGATGGGTGATTCGAAGATGGAAGCTGAAGGTGCCGGACATCAGGCGGCTGGACAGCTGACTAAATCCTACGGCGATGCACTGGATAACGTATCGACCTTCGTCAAAGAAAAACCGATAGCTGCAATCGCGATAGGTGCTGCGGCATTGATCCTGATAAACCGAATTTTTCGTCGCTGAGTGAGTGACCGGGTTTTTCACCAGACGTTGAAAGACAGGAAAATTGAATTAAAGGAAAGGGCCCTTAGGGGCTCTTTTTTTTTAACCGGCCTTTCATGGACGTTATGGATTCAACGACATCCCGCTCAATGCGCGGGAAATGCAGTGTTCTTCTCAGTGATAGTGGATGATGTTCTGGAAGATGAGCGCGCCGCCCAATCCATCCCGTCGCTCAGTTCGCCGCCCAATCGGCTCGATACTGCAACAGGAAGTCGACGAATGCCCGAACCCGCTGAGGAACATAGCGGCCATGGGGGTAGAGCAGGGTGTAAGGCCTGGAGCGTCCATTGTAGGGCTGGAGTACCTCGATGAGGCTGCCATCGGCCAGTTCGCGCTCGACAATGAATTTGTAAGTCTGGAACAGACCCGCACTGTGTTTGGCCAGGGTAACGCCGCCCAGCACATCATCCGAGCAGCAATAGCTGCCCTCAGTGAAGATCTCCCGATGTTTGCCCTCGACGTCGAACAGCCATGAGATGCGTCGACCGCTGCTCGGCAGTTCAAATTGAATGCACTCGTGAGCGACGAGGTCATCCAGTGTCGTTGGCGTGCCGGCCTTGCTCAGGTATTCAGGTGTTGCGACCACGACCAGTTGTGCGTCTTCGAGCAAGCGCGCAATCAGGGTCGAGTCCGGTTGAGCGCGAACCCGAATCGCCAGGTCATAGCCCTCCGCCACGAAGTCGATATTTCGGTTACCCAAGTGGATATCTACGGTGACGTCTGGATAAAGCGCGCGAAACTTCGGCAGAAGCGGCAAGATCCGGTGATGCCCATAGGTGGTCGGAAGACTGATACGCAGCCGCCCTGAAGGCTTCGATTGAGCGCCCATGACTTCTTGCTGCGCTTCCACCAATTGAGTCAGGGCCTGTCGGCATTGTTCGTAGAACACCCGCCCCGGTTCAGTCATCCGGATGCTGCGCGTGGTTCTCACGAACAGGCGTGATCCCAAACGCTCCTCAAGACGCAAAATCGATCGGCTTACTGCCGCAGGCGTCACACCGGCGACCTGCGCGGCTGCGGTAAAACTGCCGGTTTCCGAGGCGAGGCAAAACAGCTCGATGCTGCCTAACTGCAGGTCATCAAAATGGCGCTTCATATTAATCACACCGGGTATTCGCGAAGTGCCCGAAAGCATACCGATGTCGATGATGCAGTGGCGAGGACCGCGGATCGATTCATTACACCGCGTCACAAATGAAGTAACCGCAGCCGCATTTATTCATTGAAGGCAACCTCCTAGAGTTCACTCCACTTGCCGCCTCCTCATGCCGATGAGGCGCGAACTGGAGACTCTCCCGTGCCTTTCATCAGCGTTCGTATCACCCGCGACGGCGTTACCAAAGAACAGAAAGCCCAGGTCATCGCCGAGATCACCAAAACCATGCAGACGGTGCTCAACAAGGATCCGCACCTGACGCACATCGTGATCGAGGAAGTCGATACCGATAACTGGGGCTACGCAGGAATAACCACTACCGAGTACCGCCAGTCGCTGGTGGAGCCCAAGTAATGACGCCATCAGGCTCGTCTGTGTGTGAAACCCCTTTCGTAAACTATTGAGGAATTATCATGAGCCATTCAAAAAAAGTCGTTGTGGTCACTGGCGCATCCCAAGGGCTGGGCGCAGGCATCGTTGAAGGTTTTCGCAAACTCGGCTATCAAGTGGTGGCGACTTCGCGTTCCATCAAACCGTCAGCGGATCCGGACATCCTGACCGTCGCCGGTGACATTGCCGATCCGGTGACTGCCGAGAAAATCATCCGCGAAGGCGTAGCGCGTTTCGGCCGCATTGACACGTTGGTGAACAACGCCGGGATCTTCCTCGCCAAACCGTTCACAGCCTATACCCGCGAAGAGTATGTAAATACTGTGGCCACCAATATGGGCAGCTTCTTCCACATGTCGCAGCAGGCGATTGCCCAGATGGAGAAACAAGGTGAGGGTGGACACGTGGTCAGCATCACCACATCGCTGGTCGATCATGCCATCGATGGGGTGCCGTCGGTGCTGGCGTCGCTGACCAAAGGTGGCATGAACGCCGCGACCAAATCCCTGGCGATCGAGTACGCCAAGCGCGGCATCCGCGTTAACGCCGTATCGCCTGGCATCATCAAGACCCCGATGCATGGCGAGGAAAATCACGCCGCTCTGGGCAGCCTGCATCCGGTCGGACACATGGGCGAGGTGCAAGACATCGTTGCAGCGGTGCTGTACCTGGACAGCGCCAACTTCGTCACCGGCGAAATCCTGCATGTCGATGGCGGCCAAAGCGCCGGTCACTGATGAAGAAAGCGAGTCGACAAGAAGCCGCCCCAGGCGGCTTCTGCCTTACTTATCTGTAGCCATCACATCTGTTTGCCGTTACGCGCAGCGATCGCAACGGTGGTCGGCGAATCAGCCAGTGACACGAATTTGCGGGTCGCGCCATCCAGAGCATCGATGCATCCCGCTTCGATGTCGTAGACCCAGCCGTGCAGATTCATACGTCCCTGCTCAAGCGCCAGGGCCACCGATGGATGCGTCCGCAGATTCGCCAGTTGCGCGATCACGTTTTCCCGCACCAGACCATCAAGCTTGGCGCGGGGGGTGTCGAACTCATGTGCTGCGTTAATCGCTTTCGCGGCGTCCGAGTGACGTAGCCAGTTAGCAACCGCCGGAAGATGGTCCAGGCACGTGCAGCGTGAAATCGCGCCCATCGCTCCGCAGTCCGAGTGGCCGCAGATCACAATATCCTGTACCCCGAGCACGGCGACCGCATACTCGACGGTCGCCGACACGCCACCCGGTTCAGGGCCGTAAGACGGCACAATGTTGCCGGCGTTACGAATCACGAACAGTTCGCCCGGCTCGCGCTGCGTAAGGAGTTCCGGCACCACACGGCTGTCCGAGCAGGTGACGAACAACGCCTTTGGATTCTGTTCTGTCGCGAGCTGCTTGAACAGCTCGACGCGTTGCGGATAAACCTCGCGCTGAAAGCGCAGAAAGCCGTCAATAATGTCCTGCATGAAGTCCTCCAAACCCGAAAAGCAGATGTGGGCACGAGCACTCGATATGCCTTCGCGCCGCTGTGGTCGGCATTATTGCAGACGTCGCAGGTGTTGGCAGTAGTCGTGCAAGATGCACTTCGAGCCAAGTGATGTCGGCGACGAAGCTCTGGCATTGCTGGCGTCGTCGCTGCACAGCATTTCGATCCGCGCTTGGCGACTATTATTCTGCAACGGCGGTTACCTGATCACTTATAAGCTGAGCCAAAATTCGCACAGGCTCGGTGAAACTCTGTCGAGATCGATGTACCAGCCCGATATCCCGGTGAAAGGTGTGTTGTCCCAAATCGATCGCTCGTACACCTTCGGGCCATTCCTGATGGGGCTCTGTCTGTGGCACCAGCGCTATGCCTACACCTTTTTCCACCAGTTTGATGATGGCCTCCAGTTCATCCAGTTCGCAAACTTCCTGCAAGGTGAAATGCATCTGTCGCAGGAAACGATCAACCTGCCGGCCGCCAAAAGATGATCGGTCATAGCGAATGAATGGCTGGCTGGACAGCAGTTCCGACCAGTCTTCTCCCTCCAGCTCGCGTGGCACGATCAGTCGGTAGGGCTCTCGCGCCAGCGTCGTCCAGCGCAGGTCACTTTGAAGAGAGAAAGGCGGTCGAATGATGACAGCCATGTCGATTTCGCCGGCGTCTACGAGGTTCACCATTTCCATCGACAGCCCTGGAATCACACGTGTGCGGCATTGCGGACACTGCTGGTGAAACTTCGCCAGCGCATCGGGCAAATAGGAACGTTGCACGGATGCGATCGCACCGATGTTGATGAGTATGTTGGTAGGTTGGCCCAGCGCAGTGGAACCCAGATTGTCGTATAGCCTGAGTAACTCCTGCGCCTGCAGAAGTATCTGGTGACCCATTTTGTTCAGATGGGCCGAACGTCCTTTCCTGTCGAAAATCTCAAAACCGAGTTCGGTTTCCAGGCGCTGAATCTGCGCGCTGACGGCGGCCTGGGTCAGGCCGATCTTGTTCCCGGCAGCGGCGAATGTGCCTTCCCGCGCCACCGCAATGAGTGTTTTCAGTTCTTTGATCATTCACAAATATTAATTGTGTTTCTGAGAAATATATATTGATTTTTCTGTTTGTTTTTTCGTCCTAGGATGTTTTCCAACCCCCGGCACCGGCTGAACCCAGAGAGCTGATGACGGTGGAAATGTTCGCCAACCAACAAAAAATATTTGGAGTTCTGATGAGCCTCTCGCCATTTCACCTCGCGATCCCTGTTTATGACCTGGCTGCGGCGCGCACCTTCTACGGTGAGGTCTTTGGTCTTGAAGAAGGGCGCTCCAGCACGCAATGGGTCGATTTCGATTTTTATGGTCACCAACTGGTGATCCACGAACATCCGAAAACAGCCTCACAAGAGAGCGTTCACAGCAACCCGGTCGACGGACACGATGTCCCGGTTCCGCACTTCGGCATCATTTTGGGTTGGGAACAATGGGAAGCGCTGGCCGAACGTCTGAAGTCGTTTGGTACCGAGTTTGTGATCGAACCGTACATTCGGTTTAAAGGCCAGGTAGGCGAGCAAGCCACCATGTTTCTCTTTGACCCGTGCGGCAACGCTCTTGAATTCAAGGCGTTCAAGGATATGAGCCAGCTCTTCGCTAAATAGGAACACGCATGGCACAACCCGTTTGTGCCATTCGATCTCAAGTGAGCTGGAAGCTCATGACTCTAGCAACTGCGAATAGACGCAGACCTTTCATTCCAACAAGAAGGCTAGACATGAAACGTATTCCCTTGGTGTGGCAAATCGTTGCCGGGCTATTGCTTGGCGTGCTTGCAGGTTGGTACTTCAATACGCATCCGCACTATCAGACATGGGTGAGTGCGGAGATCCTCAAACCGCTCGGTGACATCTTTATCAAGATGATGAAGATGGTGGTTGTTCCGATCGTGTTCTGTTGCATGATTTTGGGGATCGCGGGCGGCGGTGACAGCAAATCGTTCGGGCGTATGGGTGTGAAGTCGCTCGGCTACTTCTTTGCGATTACCGCGCTGGCCATCGTCATAGGCCTGTGTTTTGCCAACCTCTTCGAACCAGGACGAGGAACCGATATTTCAGGCCTTTCGCATGGCGCTGCATCGATCACGCTTGAGCCGTCCAAAGGGGCGTTGGTGATTTTGCAGAACATCGTTCCAGACAACGTGATAGTGGCAATGTCAGAAGCGAAGTTGCTGTCGGTACTGTTCTTCGCTGTGCTGTTGGGGCTGGCGTTGAATGCTTTGCCCAAAGACAAAAGCGCGCCATTTATTGCGGTTGTTCAGAGCCTTTCCGATGCGATGTTCAAGGTGGTCTCCATTGTGATGGCCTACGCGCCGATAGGGGTGTTTGGCATGATCGGCGCGACCGTCGCGACGTTTGGTTTTGCCTCGCTGCTGCCGCTGCTCAAGTTGATTGGGGTGGTGTATCTGGCGCTGATGGTGTTCGCTTTGGTGGTACTGGGTGGCATTTGTTATTTGATTGGCGAAAACATCTTCAAGTTGATCCGCTACTTCCGTAATGAATTGATTCTGGCGTTTTCCAGTGCCGCCTCAGCCGCCGTCATGCCGCAACTGATGACCAAACTGGAAAGCTACGGTGTACCGCGTCGGATCGTGAGTTTTGTGGTGCCGGTGGGGTATGCGTTCAATCTCGACGGCGCATCGATTTTTCTCGGTGTGGCGACCATTTTTGTGGCGCAACTCTATGGGATCGACCTGTCTCTGTCACAGCAGATTCTGTTGGTCGTGACGATGGTACTGACCTCGAAGGGCGCCGCAGGTGTGCCTGGGTTTGCAATCGTGATCTTGTCAGCCACCTTGGCCTCTGCCGGTCTTCCGTTGGAAGGTGTGGCATTGATCGCCGGCATTTTCAGGATTATCGACAGCGGCACCACCACGCTCAATGTACTGGGCAATGCGATTGCGCCGCTGGTTATCAGCAAGTGGGAGAAAGTCGCGCTAGAGCCCTCACGAACGGGTCATACAGACGACCACCTGTGTGACCAGGTGCAACGCTGCCGGTAACAGTCGTGAACACGATGGCAGCTTTTGAAACAGCATTATCACCAGCAAACGCCTGCTGACAGAGGGGCGTATTTTTTTAACCTTCCACTAGACGACCGGTCTATTCAGTCGAGGATTTTATGACGGCTAACACGTTTGATACCGATCTTTTTTCGCCCATGCAAATGGGCGCACTCCAATTGGCTAACCGAATTGTCATGGCACCTGTGACACGCAGCCGAATGGCCGAAGACGGCGTACCGAATGAAATGCACGCGACTTACTACGCCCAGCGCGCCAGTGCAGGCTTGATCATCGCCGAAGCGACCAATATTTCTCCCCAGGGGCGGGGTTACGCCATGACCCCGGGTATCTGGTCGGAGGCACAGGTAGCTGGCTGGAAAAAAGTCACTGACGCGGTGCACGCGGCGGGCGGAAAAATCGTCAGTCAGTTGTGGCACGTGGGGCGCTTTTCGAGTGTCGAGCTACAACCCAACGGAGAAGCGCCAGTAGCGCCTTCGGCGATCAAGGCCGAAGGCAGCACTTACACCGAGAAAGGCTTTGTCGAGGTGTCGATGCCTCGCGCATTGGAAACCTCGGAGATTCCAGGAATCATCGAGCAGTACAAACTGGCCGCAGAGAATGCCCGGCGAGCCGGTTTCGATGGTGTGGAAGTGCATTCCGCCAACAGCTATCTGCTTGACCAGTTCCTGCGCGACTCCACCAATCAACGCACTGACCCATATGGCGGCTCCATCGAGAACCGGGCTCGACTGACGCTGGAAGTCACCGCAGCCGTGATTTCGATCTGGGGTAGCGATCGGGTCGGTATTCGCCTCTCGCCAGTCACACCCGATGCCGGAAATACACCTCCCGACAGCAATGTCATGGCGACTTACGGTTACCTGATTCAGCAGCTCAATCAATTCAATCTGGCTTATCTGCATTTTGTCGAAGGCGCCACGGCGACCTCCCGCACGGTCCCGGAAGGCGTGGATCTGGACGCACTGAGTGCGCAGTTCGAAGGGCCATTCATCGGCAATAACAACTACGACCTGCCGATGGCGCTAGAGCGTCGTGCGCAGGGGCGGATCGATGCGGTGGCGTTTGGTCGTTTGTTCATTGCCAATCCCGACCTCGTGGAGCGCTTGCGTCGCGGGATCGAGCTCACCATCGCGCCACGCGAGAGTTACTACGGCGGCGGTGCCAAGGGTTACATCGACTGGCCAACCGCGAACGCCTGAACGACGGCATTTATCGATAAGAGGTAATGAGCATGAATTATCTGCAAAACAAGGTAGCCATCGTCACCGGCGCGTCTTCCGGCATCGGCGCCGCCACCACCCGCGCGCTTGTCGCCCAAGGCGTGCGCGTAGTGGCCGCCGCACTGGATGAACAGGGTCTGGAAAGCTTTGTCGCCGAGTTGCGGGCGGGCGGTAACGAAGTGGTCGCTTTTACCACCGACGTGACTCAGGCGCATCAAACCCAAGCGCTCGCGCAATTTGCGCATGAGACCTACGGCACCGTAGACATTCTGGTGAACAACGCCGGGCTGATGCTTTTTTCCAACTGGGTCGACCTGGCGGTACAGGACTGGGAAAAGATGATCGACGTGAATATCAAAGGCTACCTCAACACTACGGCGGCGGTGCTGCCTTTCATGCTGGAGCGCAAGTCCGGGCAGATTCTCAATATGGACTCTGTTGCAGGTCATCAGGTCGGACCGGCGGCCGGTGTTTACAGCGCAACAAAATTTTTCGTTCAGGCCATGACCGAGTCCATGCGCAAGGAGCTCGGTGTGCAGCACGGCATCCGCGTCAACACGGTCAGCCCGGGTGTCATCAATACCGGCTGGGCCGACAAGGTCAGTGATCCTGAAGGGCGCAAGGCTGCCCAAGCGCTCAACCGAATTGCCATCGCCCCCGACGACATCGCGGGAGCCGTGATTTACGCGCTCAACCAACCGGAAAACGTCACCGTCAACGACTTGATCATCTCGCCGACGCGCCAGGATTGGTGACTGTTTACCGAGCCTCGTCCGTAAACCTTCCTTGCTTTCTTCAGCCATTTACTAACTCAGGAATACCTCATGTCCACTTCAACTTATGTTCAGGAATACAACGCAATCGTCGACGTGCTCAGCCAGTACAACGAAGGTGGTGCCAAAGCTGACAGCGCCTTGATGAAGCCCGCATTCAACCAGCAGGCCACCATGTTCGGGGTCAACGAAGGCAAGCTCGTCGGCGGTGCGATCCAGAACCTGTACGACGTCATCGATAACGCGTTCCGCCCGTCTCCGGAAGCGCAAGCAGCGATCGTTCGCATCGACATCGTAGGCACGGCAGCCAGCGCCCGGGTCGATACCGACAATGTTTCAAGATTTCGTTTCACCGATTTTTTCAACCTGCTGAAGGTTGAAGGTCAGTGGACGATTGTCAGCAAGATCTACCACACCCACCCAAGCGCCTAAGCCGTTGAATGCAATTGGCGAGGTGCGTCGCGCCTCGTCCTTACTGGAAGGACAGACCCATGTCGAAAAACATCAAGGCAGTACCCACCGCTGAGTACAACGCTGTCATCGCCATTGCCTATCAGTATGTTGAAGGGCTGCGCGTGGGCAGTGCACAGAGCGTTGCGCAGGCGTTCCATAAAGACGCTGTGATGTACGGATTCACCAATGGTGAAAACAGTCTCCAGTCATTTCTCCAGCAACAAGCTGAGGAGGGCGGTGAAGTAGGGTGAGGGCAGGGCCATGCCATTGGAAATGACAATTCAGCCACTGGAATGCCGGGAATGCGGTTAGAGTGACCCTCCATAAATCCATCGTTATGTGAACAATGAATCGTCCGCTGTTTGTTTCTCTGGATGGCCCCAAAGGCACCGGCAAAACCACGCTGTTGGAGGCCGTTACGAAGGTACTGAGGGCCGGCAACAAGAAAGTCATCCGGCTTTGCGAGAGAAAAAGCGATCCTTTCCGGGGTGAAACCATGGCCCTGATCAACACGCTAGCCAGAAATCCTTCCCGGGATCTGGAATGGGCTGTGTGCCAGCGCCTGGCTGATAGTCGGCGCTGGATTTCCCGACACGTACTGACGCAGCAGCCGCTGGACAGCATTATCCTGATCGATCGCTGGTATCCGTCTGATGCAGCGTTTCGCCGATCTATCCCGTTTGCCGAGATTCTCCAGTTGAACCTGGATCGAGACGTGCGCGTGCCGGATCTGCATGTTGGCGTCGTCACCGATCCGGATATTTCATGGGCAAGGGCTGCGACAAGATCGCGAGGATTGGGCGGCACTGTGATTCAGAAGCACGCAGAGCATTTGTCGTGTACGGAGATGTTCGAGCAAGCGGTCAAGGAGCACGGTTGGGTTTTGTGCCGTAATGAGAGAACAATCGAAGACGCTACGATGCAGGTGGTTTCTGAGATTTATAGGGTGCTGGGGTGATTGTTGGAGTGGAGACAGATGTTGGTGCAGGAAGGCGCGTAGCGTAATACGTGGTTTAACATAATATACATTACACGTAACAAGATGTTTCAGGATTAGCCCGGTTGCACGCCAGATTTCAATCCAGAGTTTTACCCTGAGTCCTCTTTTCAAAACCTCGGCCTTGCCTGCAATTGGCGACCTTCAATCAGCATCCCGCGTCAGTTTTTCAATCAGCATCCGGTGCTGTGGAAATCGCGCAATCAGTTTGCGTCGATCACCCATCTCCATATCCGCAAAATCAAATCCCGGCGACACGGCCTCGCTGATCAAGCCAAATCCATGTTCTCCCTCGAGCAGTCGCGAAGCTTTCCAGATTCCGCCAGGCACGTGCATTTGCAGATGCTGTCCCACCAGAATGTCGTTGCCCATTACCAGCGTTTCCAGCGAGCCGTCAGCATGGATCATGCTGTACTCGATGGGATCGCCCAGATGGAAAAAATGCACAATGTCGGAATGATTGAAATGAAACTGGCCCACTGGTGATTGCTCGGTCAACAGGTAGTAAATCGATGTCATCAGGTACCGTGGGCCACCGACGGTATCGAGCATCTCTCTATGATCGGCCTGATAGGTTCTGCGAAAATAACCGCCTTCCACGTGAGATTGCAGATCCAGCGCCTGAATCAAGGCCTGTGCGTTTACTGTGCGTTGAGACATGGTCTGCTCCGGTGGATGGCGGCTTATTTTACGATAGCTCTACTAAACGGCTATTTAGTGTAGTTAACAGTAGATCGCTGAATTTAGAAGATTTTACCCTCCTTTTAAGTGACCCTTTTATTCAAGAAAGCAATTCAGAAATCCACCGTTGCCGATAGCAGATAAGTCCGTGGCGTCGAAAGCGTCAAACCGGGTTCACTGTCATCTGATGCGCCCGCCGAACTCCAATAGCGTTTATCCAATACGTTCTCGACATTGGCGCGTACGGTGATGGTCTTGTCGTCCAGTTTAAAGGCGTAACGCGTCCCCACGTCGAATCGCTCCCATGAGTCGATTTCCTTCTGGTTGGACTGATCCAGATACTGCGAACTCGAATAGATTCCACGGCCTGTCAGCGTCAGCCCCTGCATATTGGGTACATCCCACTCTGCGCCGAGATTGACGTTGTATTTGGGTGTCGCGGGCGCGCGGTTACCGTCAAAGGTTCCATTGGTGGTCTGGGTCAGTTCGCTGTCGATGTACATCACGCCGCCGAGCAATCGAAACCCTTTGAACGGCTCGCCGAACACACTCAATTCCACACCATCGTTCTGTCGTTTGCCGTTCGGGCCGAAGACTCGTGTCGAGGCGTTGGTTTCATAAGCAGGCTGTTTGATCCGGAACACAGACGCTGTAAGCGCATACGAACCCGCGTCATATTTGGCCCCGACTTCGACTTGTCGGCTGATAAAAGGCGGGAAGATTTCATCCTCGTTGATCGACGTCGATGGCGCAATTTTCCCTTGGCTGAGGCCTTCCATGTAGTTGGCGTAGAGCGAGAGCTTGTCCGTCGCCTTGAACAGAATGCCGCCCGATGGCGAGAGTTTTTCTTCGTCATAGGCTGTGTCGCCCTTCACATCATCGCTCCAGTCGTCGACTTGAACCCTTTGCCAGCGAGCACCAAGGGTCAGCAACAGGCGATCATCGAAGAACCCCAGCGTATCGGACAGTGCGACGCCGCTGAAGCGGTTTTCCGTGTAGACCCTGGCGTCGTAGCGTGTTGGCGTGCGCGGCTTTGCGGTTTCCACCGGGTCATACAGATTGCTGCGCCCTGCCGCATACCGCGCGCCACCATTTTCGAAATCCATGTAGAAGTAGCTGGCCGCCAGATTGACCTCGTGGCTGACTGAACCGGTATGGAACCAGTTGCGCACACCTGCCGTGGCGGTCCGGACATTTTCGTCACGGGTGAAATTCCGCGGTTGAACACTGAAGTCGCCGGCGTCGTTGGTCACCGACACCGCATGCCGAAGGAAATCGTGGTTACTTTTACGGGCGCCGACGCCGCCATACAACATGACCGAATCGCTGACGTCGAACTCGCCATTGAGCGTGCCAAACGTATCTTTGGTTCGCGCCTGGCTCCAGGGTTGCGCGTAGTTGTCGCGCACATCATCAGCATCCGGAACTTTCGCGTTTGCACCGACCTGCACACGTTCTTGCGGTGTATCGGTATCGCGCTCGGTGTGACCGATATCGGTGGAAAGCCGCAGGCGCTCACCGCGAAAATCCAGGCCCAGCACTGCCATGTCGCGATCGACGCTCTGGTGATCCCATTCAGTGTCACCCGCTTGTTTGACGCCGTTGAAACGCAGGCCGAACTGGTTGTCCTCACCAAAGCGACGGCCGATGTCGACGGCGCCGCCGAGTTGATTGTTCGAGGCGTAACTGGCCGTCAGCGATGTATTCGGCTGATCGCCGGCGCGCTTGGGCACCACGTTGATCCCCCCTCCTACACTGCCCCGCGGCGAAATCCCGTTGATCAGTTGGCTCGGGCCCTTGAGGATGTCGACGCGCTCGGCCATTTCCATGTCGATCGTGTAAGTCGGCAAGACACCGTAGAGGCCGTTATAGGCCACGTCGCTGTTGAACAGACTGAAACCGCGGATGGTGAATTGCTCATAACGGCCGCCTGCCGGGTTGGTCGCACGCACCGAGGGATCGCTGGCGATCAAATCGCCCAGAGTGCGGGCCTGCTGGTTTTTCACCGTTTCGCTGGTGTAGGTGGTCATGCTGAACGGGGTCTCCATGAAATCCCTGGAACCCAGCAGTCCTTGCGAACCACGGCGCGCCACCTGGCCACCGGCAAAAACCTCGGTATCCGTGCCACCCGTCGATCCAAGAATCGAAGTGGGTGCCAGTTCCAGACTGCCACCGTCCGGCGCAGGAATAACTGTGTAAGCGCGGTCGCCCGCCGGTTGCAGCTGTAGACCGGACCCCAGCAACAACCGGGTAAAGCCCTCCTCCACGCCAAACTCACCCGACAAACCATTGCTGTTGCGCCCGCTGACCAAGGCCGGATCTACCGACAGATTGACCCCGGCCAGTCCGGCAAAACGGGTCAGCGCAGCACCCAGGCTGCCGGCAGGCACCTGATAAGCGCGGCGGTCGGCGCTTTCCGCCCAACTGCAGGGGATCAACAGGGGGCTGGCACTCAGGCTCAACAAAAGGCTCAACTGCAACAACGGACGCAAACGACCTGGAAATACTGCAGGCATAGGAAAAAGCTCTCGATTTGGTTCACTTGCCTGGAATGACCAGCGAGGCGAAAAAAAGGGACAGGTCTCAGACTGTTTTTTTGGACTGGGACAATTTTCGCGGAACGAGAGAGACCCAGAAACGCGTGCGTTTCTGCACGTCGATCGGCAGGCTGGCCGCCAATAGCGAGAGCACTTGATCGGTGTTATCAAGACGAAAACTGCCGGTGATGCGCAGCGCCTCCAGCTCCGGGTCCCAGCGCAGCACGCCTGGGCGATAACGGCTCAATTCGCGCAGAAAATCCCCCAGCGGCTGGTTTTGCGCCATCAATACACCGTCGCGCCAGCTCGGCATCGATGCGTCAAACGCTCGGACAGCACCCGCGCCAGAAGCCTGCAGCCTGATCTGCTGGCCCTGATTGAGGACCAGCGCCGGCCCGCTTGACGGTTGCAACTGCACCGAGCCACGGACCACCGACACATTGCAGTCACGCTCATTGAGACGCACGCAAATCTCACTGTGACTGACGATGATTCGCCCGTACGGCACATTGATGATCAGGGCTGAGTTGCCTGGTACATCAAGGGCCATCTCTCCTCGCACCAGCGTCAGCTGACCGGCAGCAAGATCCACATTGACGGCACTGTCGGTATTGAGCTGCAACGAACTGCCATCGGCGAGTGGCAATGTCTTGTGTTCACCCGTGCCCGTCTGCAAATCCGCGCGCCAGACATCCAGCGGCAGTTGCCGACTGATCAGCCAGGCAGCCGGCACCAGTGCCGCGATACCAAGCGCGCGTTTCAGCACGGCCCGACGCGTTGCGTCCGGACGATCCAGCGTAGCCATGGCCAGCGCAGAAGGCAGAGCGGAAAACCGTTCGCGCAAGCGCTGGATTTTCTGCCACGCGTGTTCATGCCGGCTATCGCTGTTGCGCCAGACCTGCAATTGCGCATGATCGTCAGCGCCCGCTTCGCCGGACTCAATCAACGCCAGCCAGTGCGCGGCGGCGCGGGCGACTTCGCGGGCTTCATCACTGGGGGCTACGCGCATCAAAGCTCCACCAGCAGACAATGCTCGTAGGCCTGCGCCATGTAACGTTTGACGGTGCGCTCGGACACTTGCAGGCGCTCGGCGATTTCGCGGTAACCGAGGCCCTCAAGCTGACTCCACAAAAACGCCCGACGCACTGCTCGCGGCAAACCATCGAGCAACTCATCCAGCGCTTGCAGGGTTTCCAGCAGCAGCCAACGCTGCTCGGGCGATGGCACGCACTCTTCCGGCAGTTGCGCGAGGGCTTCGAGGTAGGCTTTTTCCAGACTGCGGCGGCTGTAGAAGTTGCTCAGTAGACGCTTGCCCACGGTCAGCAGATAGGCGCGGGGCTCACGCATGTCGGCAATCGGTTGCGCACTGCACAGCACGCGCATGAAGGTGTCCTGGCTCAGATCCGCCGCATCCCACGCGTTACCCATGCGTCGACGCAGCCAAGTTTCCAGCCAGCCTCGGTGATCGCGGTACAGCGCGTGCAGGCTCTGCTCAGATGGCGTGGCGGCTTCAATCATCTCAAGAGACCCTGCGCGAAGTTAGATTCAAATGAGACTGATTCTATTTAACTTCGCTTGGGACACAAAGATCTTTTTGCCCGTTACTGCAATCTCTAGCGTTTCAGCGTCTCGCTCGGCAGCTCTTTGAACAGCGCACGATAACTACTGGAAAACCGCCCCAGATGCCAGAACGACCAGTGCATCGCCACCTCGGCCACAGTAGTTTCGGTAGGCCGGCGCTTGAGCAATTCGCGGTGTGCGCTGTTCAGCCGGCGCAGGCGTAGCCAGTGACTCGGGGTCATCCCGGTGTAGGCCTTGAATGCCTGCTGCAATTGTCGCAACGGCACCCCTGCGACCTTCGACAGTTCGAGCAGATTGACGGTGTCTTCCGGCGAATCTGCCGCCCACTCCCCTACTCGCTTCATGATCATCCGTTCTTCGCTACGCCGCTGTAATCCGCCGCGATCAAGACGGGTGTGTGCGTTGTCGAGGATGAACAGGCAGTCTTCGAGTAACTGCTGAGTCAGTGAGTCTTTATCAAACGGATCAACAGCTTGCGACAACTTCGTGAGAGTTGAGCTTAACCAGCGACTGAACAAGGCGTTCTGCCCGCAGTTAAGCGGCGCCATGAACAATCCTTCGAGTCTCGCCACATCCAGACCGTGCTGACGGACGAATTCCGGGCCGAACACCACGGCAATTTCCTGGTAGTTCTCCGGGGTGATCCAGATGTTGCGGCTGTCTTCGTTGAGCAGATACAGCGCGTTGTCGCTGCGATCGAAACAGAAGGCCAAGGCCCCCGATGGCGCGCTGAACGTCTGCTCGACGCGAGTGTTCATCTGTTCTTCGTAGACCTGCACACCCTCCAGGTCCAGATAGCGGATCTGCCCGGCGAAATGCCCGGGAGACATCTGCTGGTAATGCTGGACCCAACCCGGCGTGGCGCGGATTTGCTCGGTGACATCAGCGGTATTGAAAGCCTGAACCTGTAGCGGATTACACGTTGTCATGGGAGACCTTGCGCACTCTTTTGGTGCGCTTTGGTGCTGCTTAAAGTGGATAGATGGAACGGCAAGGCACGCCCAAGATAGTCGCCAACGCGCCACAGGGGAAGGGGCGGAAGATGAAACCCGCCCTCCCCGGCGTCTATAAAACCAATAATGAGGTCTTTATGAATGCCCCTTTCGATCAGCTGTTCACGTGGCTGAAAGATCACAAGATTACCGAAGTTGAATGTGTGGTCAGCGACCTGACCGGCATCGCCCGCGGCAAGATCGCACCGACCAACAAGTTCCTGCATGAGCGAGGCATGCGCCTGCCGGAAAGTGTGCTGCTGCAAACGGTAACCGGGGATTTTGTCGACGACGATATCTACTACGACCTGCTCGACCCGGCCGACATCGACATGGTCTGCAAACCGGTGAGCGACGCCGTGTATGTGATTCCATGGGCGATCGAGCCGACCGCCATCGTCATCCACGACACCTTCGACAAGTTCGGCAACCCGATCGAACTGTCGCCGCGCAACGTGCTGAAAAAAGTCCTGCAGCTGTACACCGACAAGGGCTGGAAGCCGATCGTGGCGCCGGAAATGGAGTTCTACCTGACCCAGCGCTGCGAAGACCCGGACCTGCCACTCAAGGCACCACTGGGGCGCTCGGGCAGGGCTGAAAGCGGGCGGCAATCGTTCTCGATCGATGCCGCCAACGAATTCGATCCGCTGTTCGAAGACGTCTACGACTGGTGCGAGCTGCAAGGTCTGGATCTGGACACGCTGATCCATGAAGACGGCCCGGCGCAGATGGAAATCAACTTCCGGCACGGCGACGCACTGGATCTGGCCGACCAGATCACCGTGTTCAAACGCACCCTGCGCGAAGCGGCGCTCAAGCACAACGTCACCGCCACGTTCATGGCCAAGCCGATTGGCGACGAACCCGGCAGCGCCATGCACTTGCACCAGAGCGTGGTGGAAATCGCCACCGGCAAGCCGATCTTCGCTGATGCCGACGGCACGATGAGTGAGCTGTTCCGCCATCACATCGGCGGCCTGCAGAAGTACATCCCGAAAGTCCTGCCGATGTTCGCGCCGAACGTGAACTCGTTCCGCCGCTTCCTGCCGGACACTTCGGCACCGGTCAACGTCGAGTGGGGCGAAGAAAACCGCACCGTCGGCCTGCGTGTGCCGACCTCCGGGCCGGAAGCCATGCGCGTGGAAAACCGCCTGCCGGGCGCCGATGCCAACCCGTATCTGGCGATCGCCGCGAGCCTGCTGTGTGGCTACATCGGCATGGTCGAAGGCATCGAACCGAGTGCCGCCGTCGAAGGCCGCGCCTACGAACGCCGTAACCTGCGCTTGCCGATCACCATCGAAGACGCGCTGACGCAAATGGAAGAATGCGACACCGTTGCGCGTTACCTGGGCAACAAATTCGTGCGCGGCTACGTCGCGGTCAAACGCGCCGAGCATGAAAACTTCAAGCGCGTGATCAGTTCGTGGGAGCGCGAGTTCCTGCTGCTGAGCGTCTGACTCCAGCACAAATCCCCTTCCTCCATGGCATGACTTTTTGTGGGAGGGGGCTTGCTCCCGAAAGCGGTGTATCAGCCAGCTGTAATGTTGGAGGTACCGGCCTCTTCGGGAGCAAGCCCCCTCCCACAAAGAGCAGGGGAACAATGATCCATCTGAAAATCCAGAACCACCCGAAAAACTCCAATAATTCCAAGAGGTGTCGATATGCGTCTATTGAAATCCATGGTTCCCGCCGCACTGGCGCTGTTGTGCAGCACCGCAGCCCTGGCCCAGCCACAGGTCAGCGTCTACAACTGGACCGACTACATCGGTGAAACCACCCTCGCCGACTTCCAGGCCAAGACCGGGATCAAGGTGATCTATGACGTGTTCGACTCCAACGAGACCCTGGAAGGCAAGCTGCTCGCCGGCCGTACCGGCTACGACGTGGTGGTGCCATCCAACCACTTTCTCGCGCGTCAGGTGAAGGCCGGGGCGTTCCTCAAACTCGATCGCGAGCAGTTGCCGAACTGGAAAAATCTCGATCCCAAGCTGCTTGAACTGCTCGAAAAGAACGACCCGGGCAATCAGCACTCGGTCCCATACCTGTGGGGCACCAACGGCATCGGCTACAACGTCGACAAGGTCAAGGCTGTGCTCGGCATCGATCACATCGATTCCTGGGCCGTGCTGTTCGAGCCGGAAAACCTGAAGAAACTCACCCAGTGCGGCGTGTCAATGATGGACTCGGCGGACGAAGTGTTTCCGGCGATCCTCAACTACATGGACATGGACCCACGCAGCGAAAACCCGGAAGACTATAAAAAGGCTGAAGCGAAACTGCTGAGCATTCGCCCGTACATCACCTATTTCCACTCCTCGAAATACGTTTCCGATCTGGCCAATGGCGATATCTGCGTAGCCTTCGGTTACTCCGGCGATGTGTTCCAGGCGGCCAACCGCGCCAAGGAAGCCAAGAACGGGGTGAACATCGCTTATGCGATTCCGAAGGAAGGCGCCAACCTGTGGTTCGACCTGCTGGCGATCCCGGCCGACGCCAGCAACACCAAGGAAGCCCACGCCTTCATCAATTACCTGCTCGATCCGCAAGTGATCGCCAAGGTCAGCGCTTCGGTCGGTTACGCCAACCCGAACCCGGCCGCCAAGCAGTACATGGATCAGGCGCTGGTGAACAATCCCGAGGTCTACCCGTCGCAGGCGGTGCTGGACAAGCTCTACATCTCCTCTACCCCGCCCCAGTCGATCATGCGTCTGATGACCCGGTCCTGGAGCAAAGTGAAGTCGAACAAATGAACCAGTACAGCAAAGAACACGCCCGCTCCTATTACGCAGCTTCGGCCCGGGCCAGTACGCCCTGGCCGGCACTCGACGGTGACCTCACCGCCGATGTCTGCGTGATCGGCGGCGGCTTCACCGGGGTCAACACCGCGATTGAACTGGCGCAGCGCGGGCTGTCGGTGGTGTTGATTGAAGCCCGACGCATTGGCTGGGGCGCCAGCGGGCGCAACGGCGGTCAGTTGATTCGCGGTATCGGTCATGAGGTCGAAGGCTTTGCCCGTTACGTCGGCAATGACGGCGTGCGTTACTTGCAGCGCGCCGGGATCGACTCGGTGGAACTGGTGCGCCAGCGCATCACCGAGAACGCCATCGAGTGCGACCTGCGTTGGGGCTTCTGCGAGCTGGCCAACACTCCGGCGCAATTCGCAGCGTTCAAGGACGAACAGGTCAGCCTCGACAAACTCGGTTATCAACACCAGACCCGTCTGGTCGGCCCGGAGCTGATCCGTCAGCAAGTGGTCAACGCCGACATCTACGCGGGTGGTCTGATCGACATGGGGTCCGGTCATCTGCACCCGCTGGATCTGGTGCAAGGCGAAGCGCGTCTGGCGGCGTCCCTCGGTGTGCGAATCTTCGAGCAAAGCCCGGTGCTGCAGATCATTCATGGCGAAACCGTTGAAGTGCGCTGCGCCACCGGCAGCGTTCGCGCCGGCAGTCTGGTGCTCGGTTGCAACGCGCATCTGGATGAACTCGAACAGCAACTCAGCGGCAAGGTACTGCCGGCCGGCAGTTACATCATCGCCACCGAGCCGCTGTCCGAGGAACGTGCCGCGCAATTGATCCCGCACAACCTCGCGTTGTGCGACCAGAAAGTCGGCCTCGATTACTACCGGCTTTCAGCGGATCGACGCCTGCTGTTCGGCGGCGCCTGTCATTATTCCGGCCGCGACCCGGCGGACATCGCCGCCTACATGCGCCCGAAGATGCTCAAGGTCTTCCCGCAACTGGCGGACGTGCGCATCGACTATCAATGGGGCGGCAAGATCGGCATCACGGCCAACCGTTTCCCGCAGGTCGGCCGGCTCAAGCAGCAGCCGAACGTGTTCTACGCTCAGGGTTACTCCGGGCACGGCCTCAACGTCTCCCATTGGTGCGCCAAGCTGCTGGGCGAGGCCATTCACGCCGGCCACAGTCAGGGCATGGACGTGTTCAGCGCCGTGCCGCACATGACCTTCCCCGGCGGCCCGGCCCTGCGTTCGCCGCTGCTGGCACTGGGCATGTTCTGGTATCGCCTGCGTGAAATCCTCGGCTGAGGCATCCACCACGTAACCATCTCCTCGCTTATTTGCTCTATCGCCAAGCACTTCTATATTGATGAAGTGCTTTTGCGTTCCTGACGCTCAGCATCCACAAAACCGAGGAGGACATGGATGAAGTCGTCAGCCGCCGATGAGCCACGAGCACCGGGCCAAGCGCCGATCAAGACGCGTCGCTTCAGTATTTCACTGGTGTGGATCGTGCCGATCGTCGCGGTGCTGGTCGGTATTTCGCTGGTGGTGCACAACCTGATGCAGGAAGGCCCGACCATCGTCGTCAACTTCAAGACCGGCAGTGGCCTGACCGCCAACAAGACCGAGGTCAAATACCGCAATGTGGTGATCGGTCAGGTGACTGACGTCGAGTTGAGCGGCGATCAGAAGAGCGTCGACGCCACGATCAAACTGGCCAAGCAGGCCGAAACCTTTACCCGCGAAGACTCGCACTTCTGGGTCGTGCGCCCGCGCATCGGCGCAGGTGGTGTGTCGGGCATCGACACCCTGCTCTCCGGCGACTACATCGGCGCCGACATCGGCCAGTCCGACAGCCGCGCCAAACACTTCAAGGGCCTGGAGAACCCGCCCCCGATCACTTACGGCGAACCGGGCAAGCGCTTCATGCTGCATGCGCCGGATCTCGGCTCGCTGGACATTGGTTCGCCGGTTTACTACCGCAAGATTCCGGTCGGTCAGGTGGTGACCTACACGCTCAACCCCGAGGGCAAGGGCGTGGACATCGAGGTGTTCATCCATTCGCCGAACGACGCGTTCGTCACCGAAAACACCCGGTTCTGGAACGCCAGCGGCATCGACATCAATGTCGGCGCCAACGGCTTTGCAGTGAAGACCGAATCGCTGTCGACCATGCTGGTCGGCGGCATTGCCTTCCGTGCGCCGGATTACAGCCCCAACGATGTGGCAGCCGCCGACGACAAGGATTTCGAACTGTTCGCCGATCAGCAGACCGCCCTCGCCCCGCCCAACGGCAAGGCGCAATACATGGTGCTGCGCTTCGAACAGTCCTTGCGCGGGCTCAAGGTCGATGCACCGGTAGAGTTTCTCGGCATGGAGATCGGCCGGGTCGTCGGGATCAACCTGGACTTCGACGCGAAAAAACGCAGCTTCCCGCTTAACGTCGGCATCGTCATTTACCCCCAGCGCCTGGGGCAGGCCTACAAAAAGATGCTGACCGAATTCAAGCACGATCCCGACGACGAAGCCGCCGGCATTCGTTTGCTCGGCACCTTCGTCGACAACGGTCTGCGCGCCCAGGCCCGCAGCGGCAACCTGCTGACCGGGCAACTGTACATTGCGCTGGATTTCTTCCCGAAAGCCGAGAAAGTTGCGTTCGACGCGACGGCTCGGCCGGTGGTCTTGCCAACCGTGCCCGGCAGCCTCGAACAGTTGCAGGAAAAACTCGAAGCCGTGGTCGACAAGCTCAACAAACTGCCGGTCGAACGGATTGCCGGCAACCTCGACAGCAACCTCGTCGAGCTGCGCAAAGGCCTGACCCAGTTCAACGCGAAAACCCTGCCAAGCGTGCAGACCACCCTGGCCGACGTCAGCAAGACCTTGCAGTCCGCCAGCTCGACCCTGGCCGAAGATTCGCCACAGCGCGAGAAACTCACCGAGACCCTCGACGAACTCGGGCGCATGTCGCGTTCGCTGCGTGAGCTGTCGGATTATCTCGGTCGCCATCCGGAATCGCTGATTCGCGGTCGTCCCGACAACGCGGCGCCGCTTGATCTGAAAGGACCGCCGCGCAATTGAGCACAGGAGCTCCCCCATGGCTTTACCGCTGAAGATCACCGTGCTCGCTGCGTTCATGCTGCTGGGCGCCTGCCGCAGCGAGCCGATCAACTTTCACACCCTGACCCCGGTGCAACTGCCGCCGTCCCGCTCGGGCGCGCAGATTCCGATCGAGGGGATCAGCGTGCCGCCGCAGGTCGACCGCCCGCAAATCGTCATCCGTCAGGGCAACAATGGCCTGGCGATTCTGGAAACCCAGTGGTGGGGGGCGAGTCTGGCGGATGAGCTGCGCAGTGCCTTGAACGATCAACTGAGCAATACCGGCAGTCGCGGCAACGTCTCGGTGCGCATCGATGTGCAGCGTTTCGACTCGATCCCCGGCCAGTACGGGCTGATCGACGTCAAATGGCGCCTGCGTCCCAGCGGTGCGGCGGACAATGCTCTGCTGACCTGCCATTCAACCTTGCAAACTCCGTCCGGCCCGAGCATCGACGAACTGGTGGCCGCGCAACAGAACAACGTCAAGCGCCTGGCTGCTCTGATCAATCAGGCGGCGGGCAATTCTCGCGTCTGCCCTTCGGCCTCCTGAGCCGCCGACAGCGTGACGGTGAAACGGCAGCCGTTGGGTTCGCGAGTCACCAACTGAACCTGCCAGCGCTGATGGCTGCAAATCCGCTGCACCAGCGACAATCCCAGCCCAAGGCCTTCACCGCGCTGTTCGTCACCGCGCACGAATGGCTGGAACATCGCGTGACGTTTCTCCTCCGGAATACCGATGCCGCTGTCCTCGACCACGAAGCTGCCCTTGAGCAGGGTCAACCTTACAAAGCCCTGATCGGTGTAGTGCCAGGCATTGCGCAACAGATTGCCCATGACCGACTGCAAGAACGTCAGGTCATAACGCGTGGTGCCCGCCAGTTGCGGCTCGTAGATGAATTCCAGGCCCTTTTCACGAATGAGTCGCCCCCAGATTTCCACCTGGGCGTCGGCGATCGATTTGAGTGTGCAAGTGGATTCGGTGCCAAGCTCTTCCGGCTTGCGCGCCAGCATCAAGAAGGTTTCGACCAGTTGGCGCATTTCAGCGCTGGCCCGGGCAATGCGTGTGACCTGCTGAGTGGAACGCTGATCCAGCGAGGGGTTGGCCAGCAACAGCTCGCAGGAGCTGGCCAGAATCATCAACGGTGTGCGCAGTTCATGACTGACATCACTGGTGAAGAGTTTTTCGCGGTTCAGGGTTTCGCGTAACCGGCCGAGTGTCTGGTCGAAAGACAGGGCCAGCTCCCCTACTTCATCATCGGCGTAATCCGGATGCAGGGCCGGCGCCAACGCGATCAACTGATCACGATGCCGCACCTGCCCTGCCAGGCGAATCACCGGCGCCATGACCTGCCGCGCCAGCAGCCTGCCGAGCGCGACGGCCAGCATGACGCTGAGGATGAACCCGACAATCACCACCACGAACAGCAGGTGTTCACGCTGTTCGAAGCTTTCCTGATTGCGCAACAGCACATATTTGCGGCCACCGACCGCCTCGACCATCGCATAGAAGTCGTCGCCGTTGAACGTGATCTCTTGAAACCCCACGGGCAGTTCCGCCAGTTGCGGCGTCAGCGCCATGGGCCCCGGGCCGTTCTCGAAAAAAAACAGTTCGCTCTTTTCCGGCTCGTGGCGCCACTGGTTGATGTCGTCCATCGCCAACAACCGGCGCAGCCCACCGCTGAGGGCGGTCATGGTCAACTTGTGCTCCACGACATGCACGGTAGCCACAATGCCCATCGCGAAGACACCGGCCACCACCGCGCTCATCAAGGCGAACACAATCACGATCCGATTGGCGAGGCTTTGCTTGAGGTCCATCCGGTTCAATGACTCCAGTGCTGATGTCGGGGGCTGAAAGCAGCTGCGCCACGACGTTATCCAAAGTCGCAGCTTCGCCTCCACTGGCGCCATTGTTAAGTGGCCAAAACAAACAAAACGACTATTTGAGTTTAGTTATCAAATAGACTTTTCCGCTAATACCTGCGCTTCTCTCGCAAATTTTTCACATGTTCTTCACTGCCCCGCCACGACTCTGAACGTAGTGTTCAGCAGCCATTCAAGCAGATCCCCGTAAAGTAACTAATCTCCTGGAGCTTACGTTGCACTTTGCGTGTTGACTGAATGGAACTCGGGAATGACAAGGGGCAACGTTGTGGTTGAATTAGTACAAGTACAATCAGCGTCCAAGCGATGGGACCTGTCTCGTCCGCGCACTTGGGCAATCATTGCCGTCGGTTTGCTGCTGATCGCACTGATTTGCGGCTTCGTCTGGATGCAACGTTCGCCCCCCAACCTGCGCTATGCGAGTGCGTCGGCTACCCAGGAATGGGTGAAGGCCTGGCAGGCCGGTGAGGTCGTCGCACTGGTGCGACATACCGAACGTTGCGACCGCTCGACCAATCCCTGTCTGGGGCCGGCAGACGGTATCACCCAGGCTGGCAGCATTGCTGCAGCCGACGTCGGCCGTGGCTTTACGCAACTGGGTCTGGAAAAGACCCAGTTCTTCAGCAGCCCGTTGACGCGCACCATGCAGACTGCGCATTACATGCTCGGCCACGATGCAGTGGCGGCGGAATGGCTGGAAACCTGTGGCCCGACGATGCGCAATGAATTGGTGGCGCACAAGACCCCGGGACAGAACATGATTCTGGTAACCCACAGCGGCTGCATCGCCGACTTTGAACGGCAGACCGGTTACCCGCGCGCGGTCGCCGCCGAATATGGCAGCACTGTTTTGGCCCGGATAGATGCACAAGGAAAACTTGATGTAATCGGCATCATGAACCCCGAAGGCTGGCAGCGATTGACCAAGTAACCAGCAAACTTAATCAAGCACTAAACAGCTCGGCCAATGCTCTGGCGCAGGGTATTGGCGCGCATGAAGTTGTAATAAGAAATGTTTTTCAGACTGAAAAACTGGAAATATTTCATTTTAAAGCTTGTCTTCCCGAGGAGAACTTAAAGCTGGAAGCAGACCCGTTCTCTGAATGCAGGACACGCCCCTCGGCCATGCTCGCCTCTGCATTCATTCAACCCAGTGCCGCGCCTGCTACGGAAATCGCCGGGCCGTCACTGAAACGCACACTTTGTACTGCACCAAGGTCCAGTCATGACGTCTGAGAACAAACCGCTGCACCATGCAGCGCTGAATTTGCCGCGCCTCCACCAGAGCTCCCTGATCGAACGCTTTGCGATACCCGGTCTGGTGCTGGCATTCGTGGTGTTTTATCTGCTGCCGCTGATGACTCACGGTCTGTGGATTCCCGATGAAACCCGTTATGGGCAGATCAGCCAGGAAATGCTGCAGAGCGGCAACTGGGTGGCGCCGCACTTCATGGGCATTCGCTACTTCGAAAAACCGATCGCCGGCTACTGGATGATCGCCATCGGCCAGGCGATTTTCGGTGAAAACCTGTTCGGCGTGCGCATCGCCTCGGCACTCAGCTCCGGGGTTAGCGTGTGGCTGGCCTACCTGTTGGCCCGGCGCCTGTGGAACAACCCGCGAATCAGCGCCGCGTGCGCCCTCCTTTATATGAGCTTCGGCCTGATCGCAGGACAAGCCGGCTATGCCAACCTCGATCCGCAGTTCACCTTGTGGGTCAACCTGAGTCTGGTGGCGATCTGGTTTGCCATCGACAGCAACACCCCGCGCGCGCGCCTGGGCGGCTGGGCTTTGTTGGGATTTGCCTGCGGCATGGGCCTGATGACCAAAGGTTTCCTCGCCCTGATGCTGCCGGTGCTGATCGCCCTGCCCTACATGATCTGGCAACGGCGCTTCGGTGAACTGGTGCGTTATGGACTGGTTGCCGTGGCGGTGGCCGCGCTGGTCAGCGTGCCATGGGCACTGGCCGTGCATGCCCGTGAACCGGATTTCTGGCGGTTCTTCTTCTGGCACGAACACATCCGCCGCTTCGCCGCCGGTGAAGACGCACAGCACGCACGACCATGGTGGTTCTACCTGCCGCTGCTGTTTGCGTCCACCTTGCCGTGGGCACTGCTGTTGCCTTCGACGCTGCTGCGTACCTGGCGCGAAAAGCGTGATCCGAAAATCGCCTTCCTCGCCTTGTGGTTCCTGCTGCCGCTGGCTTTTTTCAGTGCGAGCAGCGGCAAACTGCCGACTTACATCATGCCGTGCCTGCTGCCATTGGCTCTGTTGATGGGCTACACCGTGATGAACTGGATAGCTGACCAGAACGGCCGCGTCTTACGCATCAACGGTGTGGTCAACGTAGTGCTGGCCATCGCCGCACTGATCGCGCTGATTTATCTGCAAGCGACCCGTGAAATTTACGAACACACCGAAATGTTCAGCCTGTCGCTGGGCTATATCGTGCTGCTCGGCTGGCTGATTGCCGGATCGCTGCAAGCCTTGCGCCCTCTGGCGCTGTGGGCGATGCCGGCGTTGGGCATCGGCCTGCTCGTCGCATTGCTGCCAGCGGCGATGCCGGCGACCATCGTCAACAGCAAGATGCCGGATCAGTTCATTGCCGAACATCAGCAGGAACTGAGCGAAACCAGCTCGTTGCTGAGTAACGACCTGGGAGCCGCTTCCGCATTGTCATGGCGTTTACGCCGCCCGCAAGTCGACCTGTTCAACACCGTTGGCGAGCTCAAGTACGGCCTCGATGACCCGGCCATGGCCTCACGCAAGGTCAGCCTCGACGGCGTAGGCGAATGGATGACCGAAGCGCGCAAAAAAGGCTCGGTGGGCGTGGTGATGCGCGTCAACAGCACCTCTGACGAGCAGCAACTGGAGCTGTTGCCGATAGACGGCAAGCACTACCGCCGTGGCCAGATCGAAATCCTCATCTTCAGCCAGAGCCAGCCATGACCCGGACCAGGACTGAACGGAGGCAATTGCTGCTTCTGCTGACGGCGACTGCCCTGCTGTTATTGCTCGGCCTGGGCAGTCGCGAGCTGTGGGGGCCGGAAACCCGCTGGGCCAACATCGCCTTGCAGATGCTGCAAAGCGGCGATTATTTCGACCCCTATCTCAAGGGCAGTCCTTATTACGACAAACCGCTGCTGTCGTACTGGCTGATCACCGCCACCTCCTGGTTCACTGGCGGACTGGGACATTGGTCGTTACGCCTGTCTTCGGTGATTTCCGCGTGGCTTAGCGTGTGGCTGGTGTACCTGCTCGGCGAGCAACTGTTTCGCAAAGGCACCGGGCTGATCGCCGGCTGGATGCTGGCGACCACCTTCTATTTCGTGTTCTGGGCGCGAGTCGCCACCGCCGACATTCTCACCGTCTGCGGCGTGCTGGCGGCCGTCTGGTGGTATTGGCGCGGCCCGGATGACACCCGCTTCTGGCGCTACGTGGTGTTCTTCGGCCTGCTGTCGCTGACCTCGCTGTTCAAAGGCCTGATCGGTTTCATCCTGCCGGGGCTGGTGCTGCTGCCGCACCTGCTCAGCGAACACCGCTGGAAACGTCACCTGAACCTGCGACTGTTCGGCGCGCTCTTGATCGCCGGGGCGTTTTACATGGCGCCGTTCCTGTTGTCTCACCTCTACGGTGCGCCCAACTACGAACAAAGCGGCCTCGGCCTGGTGCTGCGTGAAAACGTCGTGCGGTTTTTCCAGCCGTTCGATCAGTTCGGGCCGATTTACACCTACTTGATCTACCTGCCGGTCTACACCCTGCCATGGGCGCCGTGCTGGTTGATCGCCTTGTGGGTGGCCGCGCGCCACTGGAAGCACATCGAACCGGATACCCGCTGGCTGATTCAAGGGCTCGCGCTGCTGATGCTGTTCTTCACCGCCAGTGGCAGTCGCCGCAGCTACTACGTCTTGCCGCTGGTGCCCTTCGCGCAATTGCTGGGTGCCTGGTGGGTGACCCGGCGCATGGCCGCCCGCAACAGCGAAGGCCGTGGGCTGAAGATCGGCTTCGCTGTCACTACTATGTTGCTCGCTGCGGTACTGGGTGTGCTTTACCCATGGACCAACAGCGGCGGCGGTGTCATCCGCTTCGGCGAGCAGGTTCGCGAACAGGCCAGTCAGCAGGCACCATTGAATCAATGGCGCATGGTCATGATCGAGGTCGACAACAAAGTACCGATGTATCTGCAAACCGGTGGTGCACCGTTCTACTACGTGCCGGAAACGATCGAGGACTTCCCGCACAATGGCGACACAGCGACGCTGATCGCCTGGCTGGAAAGGACCAGCGGGGAACATTGGGATCCGCAACGCACGATCTTCGTCGCGCAATATCGTTCCGGTGACGCCGTGCCACTGGATGCGCTGAAGGCTGATCACCAGGTCATCACCACCACCCCGACCCGTGGCGAGCAGCTATTCCACGGGCGTGAAGACCAGAGCGTGGCTTACATCCCCCACTCCTGAGCAATGACGTTAAGACAAAAGTGGAGAGTCGCGGTAAATTTGAATGGCAATGACAAGTATTAACGGCTTCTTTGACGTTTTTTTCTCATTTGCCACCCTACATTGCCGCGACTCGACACTTGCAAATCGTTCGCATTGTTTCCTGCGAGGGTTTGCTCATAACGTCTGAAAACAGGAGCTGCCCGAATGAATCCACGCTTTCCATCCTTCTTCAAGCGCGCATTGCTGGCCACTGCGTTGCTCGGCACCGGGCAGGCTTTTGCCGCCGATTCGGTGGGTCTGGTGGTCTACAACGCGCAGCATGAAACGCTGACCAAGGCCTGGGTGGCCGGCTTCACCGAGGAAACCGGCATTCCGGTGACCATTCGCAACGGCGATGACACCGAGATGGGCAACCAGCTCGTGCAGGAAGGCGCCGCCTCGCCGGCAGACGTATTCCTCACCGAAAACTCGCCGGCGATGGTGCTGGTGGACAACGCCAAACTGTTCGCCCCTCTGGCGCCCGCTACCCTTGAGCAAGTCGATTCCGCCTACCGTCCGGCCCACGGCAATTGGGTCGGCATCGCCGCCCGTTCCACCGTGTTCGTCTACAACCCAAGCAAACTGACTGAAAAAGACCTGCCCAAATCCCTGCTCGACCTCGCCACCCCGGCCTGGAAAGGCCGTTGGGCCGCCTCCCCGGCTGGCGCGGACTTCCAGGCGATCGTCGCCGCTGTCCTGCAACAGAAAGGTGAAGCTGCCACGCTGGAATGGCTCAAGGGCATGAAGACCAACGCCACGATCTATCGCGGCAACAGTGCGGTGCTCAAAGCGGTGAACGCCGGGCAGATCGACAGCGGTGTGATCTACCACTATTACAGCTTCGTCGATCAGTCCAAGACCGGCGAAAACAGCAAAAACACCAAGCTGTACTACTTCAAACATCAGGATCCGGGCGCGTTCGTCAGTACCTCCGGCGCCGGCGTGCTGGCCTCGAGCAAGCATCAGGATGAAGCGCAGAAGTTCGTCAAATACATCACCAGCAAGGAAGGTCAGGTAGTTCTCGAAACCGGCACCTCCTTCGAATACGCCGTGGGTAAAGACGCGCCGTCCAATCCGAAGCTCACTCCGCTGAAAACCCTCGACGCGCCGAAAGTCGATGCGTCGACCCTCGACAGCAAAAAAGCCGTCGAGCTGATGACCCAGGCCGGATTGCTCTAAGTGATGCCCGAAACCTTGCCTGCACCGGCCGTTGCGACGGCCGCCGCCAGCCTCCTTCACCCGCCCCGTACGCTGGCCGGGCGTGGCAGTTCGTGGGTGGTGAGCTCGGCGGTGCTGGTGTCATTGCTGTCACTGCTGCCGATTGCGTTCGTCATCGGCGTGGCGTGGTACACCGGTTGGGCAACCATCGAAGCCCTGATATTTCGCCCGCGGGTCGGCGAATTGCTGATCAACACCGTTCTGCTGGTGCTGATCACCCTGCCGCTGTGCATCCTGCTCGGAACCACCCTGGCCTGGCTGACCGAGCGCAGCAATCTTCCCGGCCGACGCTTGTGGTCAGTGCTGGCGGTCGCACCGCTGGCGGTGCCGGCGTTCGTCCACAGTTATGCGTGGGTCAGCCTGATTCCGTCGATCCACGGTCTGCCGGCCGGTGTGCTGGTGTCGGTGATCGCCTATTTCCCGTTTCTGTATTTGCCGATTGCCGCGACCTTGCGCCGTCTCGATCCGGCGATTGAAGACGTCGCGCAATCCTTGGGACTCAAGCCGTGGGCGGTGTTCTTTCGGGTGGTGTTGCCGCAATTGCGCCTGGCAATCTGCGGTGGCGCGTTGTTGGTCGGTCTGCATTTGCTGGCCGAGTACGGCTTGTACGCGATGATCCGTTTCGACACCTTCACCACGGCGATCTTCGATCAGTTCAAATCGACGTTTAACGGCCCGGCGGCCAACATGCTCGCTGGCGTTCTGGCGCTGTGCTGTCTGGCGATGCTCACCGCCGAATCTGCCGCCCGTGGCAACGCCCGCTATGCGCGAGTCGGTTCCGGCAGCGCCCGGGATCAGCGCAGCGTGCAACTGGGCCGAGGCGTGACAACCCTGGCTTTATTGCTGCAAACCTTGACCTGCCTGCTGGCACTCGGTGTGCCGTTGCTCACGCTGGGCCGCTGGCTGCTGGCCGGTGGCGTGCAGGTCTGGGAAGGTGACGAGTTGCTGCCGGCGCTGCTGCAGACCTTGTCTTACGGAGTGGCCGGCGCATTGCTGACCAGTGTCGCGGCGATTCCCATCGCGTGGCTGTCGATCCGCTCGCCGGGCAAACTGCAGCGCTTGCTGGAAGGCTGCAACTACATCACCAGCTCCCTGCCCGGCATTGTCGTCGCGCTGGCGTTGGTCACTGTGACCATCCATTTCGCCCGGCCGATCTACCAGACCACCATCACCGTGCTGCTGGCTTACCTGCTGATGTTCTTGCCGCGAGCACTGGTCAGCATGCGTGCCGGTTTCGCGCAGGCCCCGGTCGAGCTGGAAAACATCGCACAAAGCCTTGGCCGCTCGCCGATACGCGCATTGTGGCTGATCACCGTGCGCCTGGCGGCCCCCGGCGCGGCGGCAGGTGCAGCGCTGGTGTTTCTGGCAATCACCAATGAGCTGACCGCAACCCTGCTGCTGGCGCCCAACGGCACGCGGACCCTCGCCACCGGATTCTGGGCGATGACCAGCGAAATCGATTACGCCGCCGCCGCGCCCTACGCGTTCTTGATGATCCTGCTTTCACTGCCGCTGACGGCCATTCTCTATCACCAATCCAGGCGTACCGCTGGCCGATGAACGCTCTCGAACTGCTCAACCTCAGTAAAACCTTCGGCGCGCAAAAGGCGCTCGACGACGTCAGCCTCAACGTGCCGACCGGCAGCCGCACAGTGATCGTCGGCCCCTCCGGTTCCGGCAAGACCACGCTGTTGCGAATGATCGCCGGCTTCGAGTTTCCCGACAGCGGCAGCCTCACCCTCAACGGCCAGACGCTGGTCGACCGCAGTCACGCAGTGCCGGCCTATCAACGGCAGATCGGCTACGTACCGCAAGACGGCGCGTTGTTCCCGCACATGACGGTGGCGGCGAACATCGGTTTCGGCCTGGCCCTGACCGGTGCGGCCCGCACCCAGCGCATCCTTGAATTGATGGACAGCGTCGCCCTCGACGCCAACATGGCCAACCGTTGGCCCCACGAATTGTCCGGAGGCCAGCAACAGCGGGTCTCGCTGGCCCGTGCACTGGCGCAGCAACCACGGCTGATGCTGCTCGACGAGCCGTTCTCCGCCCTCGACACCGGTTTGCGCAGTGCCATGCGCAAAATGGTCGCGCGCCTGCTCGAAGACGCCGGCGTCACCACCATTCTGGTGACCCACGACCAGAGCGAAGCGTTGTCGTTTGCCGATCAATTGGCGGTTATGCGCAGCGGCCGGCTGGTGCAGTCCGGGCATCCGATGGATCTCTACCGCTATCCGCAGGATGAACAGACCGCGCACTTTCTCGGCGAAGCGGTGGTCCTGCCCGCGCGAATCGAGGCGGGTTGGGCGCATTGCGATCTGGGTCAGGTGGCGGTGAACAGCAACGGCTTCAGCGGCGCCGCGCAGATCATGCTGCGCCCCGAGCAATTGCAAATCGCCGAGGTGGCGTCTGACGGTCAAAGCTGCCCTGCGCTGGTCACCGACCGCGATTTTGCCGGCAACACCTGCACCCTGACCGTTGAACTGAGCTCATCCGCGACTCAGGATCCGGCCCGTTCGATTCTGGTGCGCAGCTCCGGCATGCACGCGCCGCCCGCCGGCAGCGCGGTGCAGCTGTCGGTACTCGGTGCGGCGCATGTGTTTGGCCTGAGCTGATCAGAGATCGAAGCGATCCACCGCCCGCCGCCGCTCGTTGTCATCGCGCACATCGTAGTTGGCGGTGGTCTGGATGTTGCTGTGATGCGCCAGTTTCTGCGCGATCGACAGGTCGTGCTCCTCGATCACCCGAGTGATGAACGAGCGACGGAAATCGTGGGGCATGATCTTCACCCCGACCTGCGTGCCGCGCTGGCGGGCGATGTAGTAGATCGCATGCTTGGTGATCCGCTCGCGGGTGATGTGGCTGCCACGGCGAATACGGTTGAACAGGAAGGCATCGTCGCTCTCGCCTTCCTTGAGCTGCGAGCGGCGCAGTTCGAGCCATGCATCGAGCTTGCTGAAAGCCCATGCCGGCGCGTACTTGATCAACTGCTTGTTGCCCTTGGCGGTGACGCACAGGCTGCGCTCGCTGAAGTCGACCTGATTCAGGTCCAGATCCACCGATTCCGACTTGCGCATACCGGTACCGTACAGCAGCGCGATGATTGCTGCATCACGCAAGCCCTGCGGGCGTGGGTCGGCGGCGCAGACTTCCATCAATTCGTGAATCAGCGTGCGCTTGAGATTGCGCCCCTGAGACAGCCGCGTGCCGGCAATGCCCTTGACCGAGCGCATCTTCAACAGATGTTCCTGGCTGATCAGACTCATGCGCCAGGCCTCATTCATCACCCCGCGCACCGCATTCACATACAACGAAGAAGTGTTCGGTGCGTAGTTGTCTGCGCGCAATGCAGCGACCAGTGCAACAACATCTTCCGGCTGCAAGGCATGCCAGGGAATCTCTTCGACATTCATGTCTTCAAAGCCCAGGCGATCGGCCGCATCTTGCAGCACGTAACGCATGGTCAGTTGGCTGGAGGGCGCCAAACGCGCGAGGTACAGGCTCATCGGGTTGGTTTTTGGAGCGTCGGGGGTTGCAGCAACTAAATCAATCAAACGTTAAACCTTGAGTAAAAAACGTACAGCACTACAACAACTAACAAATGCAATGTACTTGAAGTAAAGAAGGTACTTGAGCGGCACTGTCCGACAAAAAACTGCGATGGACGGCAGAAGCCTGAACAGCGGCTGTATAAGTGACAGATAAACGATTCGCCAACCGGTTTTTCATGTTCCTTTCACAAAAACCGGCATAACCTTAATTCCCATAGGTTCGGTAGTGGCTATGCCCCAACCTGCCGGGCAAATCGTGAAAAGTCAATCAATCCCCGACGTCATGCTTTTTTTGCCAAGTTATTGATGCAGGAGCGCTTTTCTGTGTCTACGCTGTGGTTGGATCCAACAGTTACGTGAGTCCATCCTTTTATTTTTTGCAATGAGGTGCCCATGAGTCAGGCGTTTCTCCCCTTCTCCCGCCCAAGTATTGGCGATGAGGAAATTGCCGCTGTCGAGCAGGTGTTGCGCTCGGGCTGGATCACCACGGGGCCGAAAAACCAGGCACTCGAAGAGCAGTTTGCGCAGTACGTGGGTTGCAAGCACGCGGTGGCCTTGTCTTCGGCCACCGGCGGCATGCACATCACGCTGCTGGCCCTGGGCATCGGCCCGGGCGACGAAGTCATCACCCCGTCGCAGACCTGGGTCTCGACCGCCAACATGATCTCCCTGCTGGGCGCCAAACCGGTGTTTGTCGATGTCGACCGCGACACGCTGATGACCGACGCTGCGCGCATCGAAGCGGCCATCACCCCGCGAACCAAGGCAATCATTCCAGTGCACTACGCCGGTGCTGCATTCGATCTCGATCCGCTGTATGCCCTGGCCGACAAGCACGGCATCCCGGTCATCGAAGACGCCGCCCACGCCGCCGGCACCCGCTACAAGGGGCGCCACGTCGGTTCGCAAGGCACGGCGATCTTCTCGTTCCATGCGATCAAGAACATGACCTGTGCCGAAGGCGCGATGTTCGTCACCGACGACGAAGCGCTCGCCAGCCGCGTGCGCATGCTCAAATTCCACGGCCTGGGCGTTGACGCCTATGACCGTCTGACCGGTGGCCGCAAGCCGCAGGCGCAAGTGATGGAACCGGGCTTCAAGTACAACCTGGCCGACATCAACGCCGCGATTGCCCTGGTGCAGCTGCAACGTCTGGACGAAATCAACGCCCGGCGCACCGAACTGGCCACCAGCTACCTGCAAAAATTCGAAGGCCTGCCGGTGCAACCGCTGGCCCTGCCCGCCTATGCCCAGCAACACGCCTGGCACCTGTTCATCCTGCGCATCGACAGCGAGCGTTGCGGCATGGATCGCGAAGCCTTCATGAAGGCGTTGCAGGATCAGGGCATCGGCACCGGTATCCATTTCATCGCCACCCACCTGCACACCTGGTATCGCCAGCGTGACCCCGACCTGTACCTGCCCAACACCGAATGGAACTCGGCGCGGCTGTGCTCGATTCCGCTGTTCCCCGACATGACCGGTCAAGACCTTGACCGGGTGGTCGGTGCCATCGCACACATCATGGAAAAACGCCTGTGAAACCTTATCCAATCCGTAGCGTGTCGATCGTCATCCCGGTCTACAACGAACAGGAAAGCCTGCCCGAGCTGCTGCGTCGTACCGAGGCGGCCTGCCGCCAACTGAATCACGATTTCGAAATCGTGCTGGTCGACGACGGCAGCCGCGACGAATCGGCGAACATGCTCGAAGAAGCCGCCGGGCGTGAAAACAGCCCGTTCGTGGCGGTCATTCTCAACCGCAACTATGGTCAGCACGCCGCGATCATGGCCGGTTTCGAACAGTGCAAGGGCGACGTGGTGATCACCCTCGATGCCGACCTGCAGAACCCGCCGGAGGAAATCCCCCGGCTGGTGGCCGAAGCCGAAAAAGGTTACGACGTGGTCGGCACCGTGCGCGGCAATCGTCAGGACTCGGCGCTGCGCCGTTATCCTTCGAAGCTGATCAACCTCGCCGTGCAACGCTCCACCGGCGTCGCCATGAGCGACTACGGCTGCATGCTGCGCGCCTACCGCCGCACCATCATCGACGCGATGCTCGCCTGCCGCGAACGCAGCACGTTCATCCCGATCCTGGCCAACAGCTTCGCCCGTCACACCACCGAAATCGTCGTGGCCCACGCCGAGCGTGAACACGGTGACTCGAAATACAGCCCGATGCGCCTGATCAACCTGATGTTCGATCTGGTCACCTGCATGACCACCACCCCGCTGCGTCTGTTGAGCATCGTCGGCTTCGCCATGGCCGGATTGGGCGTGCTGTTCGCGATTGCGTTGATTGTCTTGCGTCTGGCCTTCGGTGCCGGTTGGGCCGGTGACGGTACCTTCGTGCTGTTCGCCGTACTGTTCGTGTTCACCGGTGGTCAGTTCATCGGCATGGGGCTGCTGGGTGAATACCTCGGCCGCATGTACAGCGATGTGCGCGCCCGTCCACGTTTCTTCATCGAAAAGGTGTTGCGCAGCCAGCCGGCCGATCCGGCCCCTGCCGTCACCGTTGATGGTCTTTCTTCTACCGCTACTTCTTCCACTTCCGATCAGGTTCTCTCATGAGTGCAAAAACTGTTGTCTTCGCCTACCACGATATTGGCTGCGCCGGCATTGAAGCCCTGCTCAACAGCGGCTTTGACATTGCAGCAGTGTTCACTCACGCCGACGATCCGAAAGAAAACGCGTTCTATGCGTCGGTTGCCCAGCTGTGCGCCAACAAAGGCATCCCGGTCCACGCCCCGGAAGACGCCAACCACCCACTGTGGATCGAGCGCATCGCCAAGCTGGACCCGGAGTACATTTTCTCCTTCTACTACCGCAACCTGCTGAGCGAACCACTGCTGGCCCTGGCCAAAAAAGGCGCGTTCAACCTGCACGGTTCGCTGCTGCCACGCTATCGCGGCCGCGCTCCGGCGAACTGGGTGCTGGTCAACGGCGAAACCGAAACCGGCGTTACCCTGCACCGCATGGTCAAGCGCGCTGATGCCGGCGCCATCGTTGCCCAGCAGCGCGTTGCCATCGAGCGCAGTGATACCGGCCTGACCCTGCACGCCAAACTGCGCACCGCCGCCAGCGACCTGCTGCGCGACACCCTGCCGAACATGCTGCAAGGCAAGATCACTGAAACTCCGCAAGACGAATCGAAAGCCACCGTGTTCGGTCGTCGCACGCCGGCGGACGGCAAACTGGTCTGGGCCAAACCGGCAGAAGAACTGTTCAACCTGGTGCGCGCCGTCACCCGTCCTTACCCGGGCGCGTTCTGCGCCGTGGGCGAACACAAGCTGATCGTCTGGAGCGCTGAAGTCGTCAAGGGCAACGAAGGTCAGGCGCCAGGCCGCGTGATCAGCGTCGATCCGCTGCGCATTGCCTGCGGTCAGGACTCGCTGGTGATCAACGCCGGTCAGCGCAACGACAACGGCCTGTACCTCAGCGGCCCGCAACTGGCCAACGAACTGGGTCTGGTCGATGGCTCGCTGCTGCGCGGTGCCGAATCCGGTCGTGCGCCACGTCGTACTCGCGTACTGATCCTGGGCGTCAACGGTTTCATCGGTAACCACCTGTCCGAGCGTCTGCTGCGTGACGACCGCTACGAAGTCTACGGTCTGGACATCGGCTCCGACGCCATCGAGCGTCTGCGCAGCCACCCGAACTTCCACTTCGTCGAAGGCGACATCAGCATTCACTCCGAGTGGATCGAGTACCACATCAAGAAGTGCGACGTGGTCCTGCCGCTGGTGGCCATCGCCACCCCGATCGAATACACCCGCAACCCACTGCGCGTATTCGAGCTGGACTTCGAAGAAAACCTGAAACTGGTTCGCTACTGCGTCAAGTACAACAAGCGCGTGATTTTCCCGTCGACTTCGGAAGTCTATGGCATGTGCCAGGACAAGAACTTCGACGAAGACAGCTCGAACCTGATCGTTGGCCCGATCAACAAGCAGCGCTGGATCTACTCGGTTTCCAAGCAACTGCTGGACCGCGTGATCTGGGCTTACGGCGCCAAGGGCCTGAACTTCACCCTGTTCCGTCCGTTCAACTGGATGGGCCCGCGTCTGGACCGTCTGGATTCGGCGCGTATCGGCAGCTCCCGCGCCATCACCCAGTTGATCCTCAACCTGGTGGAAGGTACGCCGATCCGTCTGTTCGACGGTGGCGAGCAGAAGCGTTGCTTCACTGACATCGCTGACGGCGTTGAAGCCCTGGCGCGGATCATCGACAACGACAACGATGTCTGCAACGGCCAGATCATCAACATCGGCAACCCGGACAACGAGGCCAGCATCCGTCAACTGGGCGAAGAGCTGCTGCGTCAGTTCGAAGCGCACCCGCTGCGTCACAACTTCCCTCCGTTCGCCGGTTTCCGCGACGTGGAAAGCAAGGCGTTCTACGGTGCCGGTTACCAGGACGTGGAACACCGCAAGCCAAGCATCGCCAACGCCAAGCGCCTGCTGAACTGGGAGCCGACCGTGGAAATGCGCGAGACCATCGGCAACACCCTGGACTTCTTCCTGTGTGAAGCCATGCTCGAAATCGCGGACAAGAAGTAATGCAGGCAGGTCTTCGTATCGATGTCGACACCTACCGTGGCACCCGTGAAGGTGTGCCGCGACTGTTGGAGATGCTCGACGAGGCGCAGGTCAAGGCAACGTTTTTCTTCAGTGTCGGCCCGGACAACATGGGTCGACATCTGTGGCGCCTGATCCGCCCGCAGTTCCTCTGGAAAATGCTGCGCTCCAACGCTGCCGGCCTCTACGGCTGGGACATTTTGCTGGCCGGCACTGCCTGGCCCGGCAAACCGATTGGCCGTGATCTCGGGCACCTGATGCGTCAGGCCCGGGACGCCGGTCACGAAGTCGGCCTGCACGCCTGGGATCACCATGGCTGGCAGGCCAACGCCGGGCGCTGGAGCGACGCGCAACTGATCGAACAGATCCGGCGCGGCGTCGACACCTTGAGCGACATCCTCGGCGAAAAGATCCAGTGTTCGGCCGCCGCCGGTTGGCGTGCGGACGAGCGCGTGATCGAGGCCAAGCAGACCTTCGGCTTTCGCTATAACAGCGATTGCCGCGGGCAGAGCCTGTTCCGTCCGCTGCTGGCGGACGGTTCGCTGGGCACTCCGCAGATTCCGGTGGACCTGCCGACCTTCGACGAAGTCGTCGGCCCGCACGTGGCGGCGAAGGACTTCAACGCCTTCATCCTCGACCGGTTCCAGGCGCAAGCACTCAACGTCTACACCATTCATGCCGAAGTAGAAGGGATTCTGATGGCTCAGGACTTTCGTCAATTGCTGGCCGATGCACGCCAGCGCAATATTGACTTCAAACCCTTGGGCGACTTGTTGCCCGAGTTTTTCAACACCCTGCCCGTGGGCCGCGTGCAACGCGGTGTGCTCGAAGGCCGTGAAGGCTGGCTGGGAGTGCAAGGCGCATGACCAGACGCTGGGCACTGCCGCTGTTGGTCGGCCTTTGTCTGCTGGCCTATCTGTTGCCGTTGAGCACCCATGGCCTGTGGATCCCCGACGAAACCCGCTACGCACAGATCAGCCAGGACATGCTGCTCAGTGGCAACTGGGTGTCGCCGCATTTCATGGGGCTGCGGTATTTCGAGAAACCGATTGCCGGCTACTGGATGATCGCCATCGGCCAGGAATTGTTCGGACAGAACCTGTTCGGCGTGCGCTTCGCCTCGGCACTCAGCACGGCGTTGAGTGTGCTGCTGGCCTACCTGGTCGCGCGCAGGTTATGGAACGATCCGCGCAAGAGCTTCGTCTGCGCCCTGCTCTACATGAGCTTTACAGTCGTCGCCGGTCAGGCCGGGTACGCCAACCTCGATCCGCAATTCACCTTCTGGGTCAACCTGAGCCTGGTGGCGCTGTGGTTTGCGCTTGACAGCAAAAGCACCGGGCACCGTCTGGGCGCCTGGGCGCTGCTGGGGCTGGCCTGCGGCATGGGTTTCATGACCAAGGGCTTTCTCGCCTGGTTGCTCCCGGTACTGATCGCGTTGCCGTGGATGCTCTGGCAGAAACGCTGGCGTGAACTACTGGTGTTCGGTCCGGTGGCGATTGCCATCGCGATCATCGTCAGCTTGCCGTGGGCACTGGCGGTGCACGCGCAGGAGCCGGATTACTGGCGGTTTTTCTTCTGGCACGAACACATTCGCCGCTTTGCCGGTGACGATGCGCAGCACGATGCACCGTGGTGGTTTTACCTGCCGCTGCTGGTGGCGTTCAGCCTGCCGTGGGTTGGCCTGTTGCCGACCGCGTTCAAGCAAGCCTGGCAAACCCGGGCCCAGCCGAACATGGTCTTTCTGTTGTTGTGGTTGTGGCTGCCGCTGGGCTTTTTCAGCCTGAGCAACGGCAAGCTGCCGACCTACATTCTGCCGTGCCTGTTGCCATTGGCACTGCTGCTGGGTAATGCGCTGGCTGATCGCTTGCGTCTGGAACAAGGTCGGGCGCTGGGGATCAACGGTCTGCTGAACCTGCTGCTGGGTGTGGTCACCCTGATCGCACTGGTTTACCTGCAACTGAACAAACCGGTGTACGACCACGAACTGCACAGCCTGGTGCTGGTGTTCATCGCCCTGATCGGCTGGATCATCGCCAACCTGGCGCAAGCGTTCCTGCCGTTGCAGTGCTGGGCGGCGCCGGCGCTGGGCAGTCTGTTACTGGCCGGGATCCTGCCGGCGGCGTTGCCCAAGTCGGTGGTGGCCAACAAAACCCCGGATCAGTTCATCCGGCACCATGTCACCGAACTGTCCGGCACCACGCACCTGCTGAGCAATGATCTGGGTGCGGCGGCAGCGCTGGCCTGGCGCATGAAACAACCAGAGGTCGCGCTGTACAACACGGTCGGCGAACTCAAATACGGTCTGTCCTACCCGGAAGGCGCTGAACGCCGACTCACCAAGGACAACGTTCAACAATGGGTACGCGAAGCGCGCCGCAGCGGATCGGTCGGTGTGCTGATGCGCGTCAAGGGCCAGGACGAGCTCGAAGAGCTGGATCTGCTGCCCAAGGACGGTACCCGTTACGAATCGGGCAATCTGGTGATCATGGTGCTGCCCAAGGATCCGTCATGAGTTGGTTGCTGTTACTGACGGCGTGTCTGCTGACGTGCCTGGGGCAAGTCGCGCAGAAATTCGCCGTGGAGAGCTGGCGCGGCGTTGATTCGTCCTGGGCCGACAAACTGCGTTCGCCGTGGTTGTGGCTGGCGCTGTTTTCGCTGGGTAGCGGGCTACTGGTCTGGCTGCTGGTGTTGCAACGTCTTGAAGTGGGCATCGCTTACCCGATGCTCAGCCTCAACTTCGTGCTGATCACCCTGATTGCCCGCTTCGTCTTTCGCGAGCCCATCGACCGCCAGCATTGGCTGGGCGTGGCGCTGGTGATCGGCGGCGTGGTTTTGCTGGGGCAACAGTCATGAACCAGGCTCGTGGAATCGGTTTTGCTCTGGGCAGCGTAATGCTGGTCAGTGGCGCCCAACTGGGCATGCGCTGGAGCATGACGCGCCTGCCGCAACCGGAACAATGGCTGACGGCGCTGAGCGCCGGCAGTGTCGATCTGTCGGCACTGGCCGTGGTGGTGGCGGCGATTTTCGCCTACGCCCTGTCGATGCTCTGCTGGCTCGCGGCATTGCGCGATCTGCCGCTGGGCCGGGCTTATTCACTATTGAGCATCAGCTACGCGCTGGTGTACCTGCTGGCGGCCAGTCTGCCGCTGTTCAACGAATCGTTCAGTTTCACTAAATCGCTGGGCGTGGCACTGGTCATGCTCGGGGTCATCACTATTAACACTCGTCCGTCTCGTGCGCCCGAATTCAGGAGTGCTCCATGAAAATCACAGTATTTGGTAGCGGTTATGTCGGTCTGGTGCAGGCCGCCGTGTTGGCCGAAGTCGGTCACGACGTCGTGTGTATGGACATCGATCAGAAGAAAGTCGAACTGCTGCGTCAGGGTCACGTCAGCATCTTCGAACCGGGCCTGTCGAGCCTGGTGCGCGAAGGCCTGGACTCCAGCCGCCTGCATTTCACCTCCGATGAAAAACTTGCCGTACAGCACGGTCGTGTTGCGTTCATCGCCGTCGGTACACCGTCCAGCGAAGACGGCTCGGCCGATCTGAAATACGTGCTGTCGGTGGGTGACGCCGTGGCGCGCCACCGTGAGCAGCCGCTGATCCTGGTGGAGAAATCCACCGTACCGGTCGGCACCGGCGACACCCTGCGTGCACACATTCAAGCCGCACTGGACAAGGCCGGTCGTGAGCTGCAGTTCGATATCGTCTCCAACCCGGAATTCCTCAAGGAAGGTTCGGCGGTGTCCGACTGCCGTCGTCCGGACCGCATCGTCATCGGCTGCGAAGGTGACGAAGTGCGCGATGTGATGCGCGACCTGTACTCGCCATTCAACCGCAACCATGACCGCATCATGTTCATGGACCTGCGCAGCGCCGAGCTGACCAAATACGCCGCCAACTGCATGCTGGCGACCAAGATCAGCTTCATCAACCAGATCGCCGAACTGGCCGAACACCTGGGCGCCGACATCGAGTCGGTGCGTCAGGGCATCGGTGCCGACACGCGCATCGGTTACCACTTCATCTACCCCGGCTGCGGTTATGGCGGTTCGTGCTTCCCCAAAGACATGCGCGCGCTGATCCACAGTGCCGAACAGGCGCATTGCTCCAGCGACCTGCTGCAAGCGGTCGAGGCGATCAACGAGCGGCAGAAGCACAAGCTGTTCGACCGCATCAACGCCTTCTACAAGGGTGATCTGCGCGGTAAGACCTTCGCCCTGTGGGGCCTGGCGTTCAAGCCAAACACCGACGACATGCGCGACGCGCCGAGCCGTGTACTGCTCGATTCGTTGTTCGCTGCTGGCGCCAGCGTTCGCGCGTTCGACCCGGAAGCGATGCAGGAAACCCAGCATCTGTATCCGAACGAAGAAAAACTGATGCTGATGGGCACTCCGGAATCGGTGCTGGCGGGTTCCGATGCGCTGATCATCTGCACCGAATGGCAGCAGTTCAAGGCGCCGGACTTCGACCTGATCGAGCAACGCCTGAAAGCCCCGGTGATCTTCGACGGCCGCAACCTGTACGACGCCGAGCGTCTGGCACGCAACGGCTTCAAGTACTTCCCGATCGGCCGTGGCGATTCGCGCAAACTGCCGATCCCGCTGCAACAGTGGCCTAACAAAGCGGACGTCGCTTGATCACGTTGTCGCCTGTCATCCGCCGGCAGTCCCTGATCGCAGGGCTGCTGGCGCTGTTGCTGTTCATAGCCGGGGTTTACGGACAGGCTCCCATTGGCTTCGATTCACGGTTCGTACTGTTTGCCCAGGAAATGCTGAGACACGGGCCGACCGTATTCCCGACCACATACGGTCAACCTTACGCCGACTATTCAGCGCTCTCGACGCTGTTCATCTGGCTGTTGTCGTTGCCCTTCGGCGCGATCAACACCCTGACGGCATGGCTGCCGAGCGCGATTGCCGGCGGCGTGATCGTGACGTTGATGTATCGGTTGCTGGCGGTGCATTCGCAACGCTGGGCCCTGATCAGCATCGCGCTGTTGATGCTCACCAGTACCTTCGTCACCGAAGTGCGCGCGGTGTCGCAAGACCTGATGCTCGCCGCCGTGGCGCTGTCGGTGTTTTACCTCGGCTACGCACACGACCACTTCGGCTCGCGCCGGCGCTGGCCGCTGATCTTTGTCCTGCTGTTGCTGGGCTTCGGGATTCGCGGGCCTATCGGCCTGGTGGTACCGACCGGCATGCTCTGCAGTTACTACCTGCTCAACCGTGAGTGGAAACGCCTCTTCGTGTTCGGCGTGATCGCTTCTGTGTTACTCGCAGCGTGTGTCAGCCTGCTGTTGTGGCTGGCGAAACTCAGCGGTGGCGAAGCCTTCCTGCAGGACGTGATCCGCATGCAGTTCATGGGGCGCATGGACGGCAGTGAGGGCGTCAGTGGTTCGCTGTATTACTTCACCAGCTCCATCGGCAACTACGCACTGGCGTATCCGCTGGCGATTCTGGCGTTGGCCGCGACCTGGCTGAGCAAGCCGCATCAGCGCGGGCCGGCCTTGCGTCTGGTGCAATACTGTGCGGCCGCCGGGCTGATCGTCATGGTCGGTCTGTCGATTCCACAGGCGAAGAAGGCGCGTTACCTGCTGCCGATGTTGCCGATGGCGGCGATCATCGCGGCGTACCCGTTTCAGGTGCTGCACGGACGAGTGTTCCGCGTATTGCGTGGGGTAATTCAAGGCATTTGGCTGGTGACACCGGGGCTGTTGATGGTGGCCCTGCTGGTTGCCAAGCGCCGTTTTCCCGAGCAGCTGGACGGCATCACCCTGGTGCTGGTCGTGCTCGGCGTTCTGCAATTGCTCGCGTTGTCGCGCCTGATGGTCCCGCGCTGGCGGGCCGAAGTGTTGGCGCTGTGCTCGGTATTGGCGTTGTGGACGGTGTATGCCGCGGTGTTCGAACCGGTAGAGCGACGTCTGTACGACACGCAGGCCTTCAGTCGTGCTGCCTTCGCGCAGGTGCAGCAGAACCCGGCCCCGCTGGTGCTGCACGGCATGGGCAAAGACGCCAAGGCGATCAAGTTCATGGTCAACGTCGAGCAGGATCTGCAACCGCAGTTCACCGAAACAGTCCAGCAACTCGAAGCCCTCAAAGCCCCGGCCTGGCTGATGATGGACAGCAAGGACCTGCAATCGCTGCAAGGCACCTCGCTGGCCAGCCTGCAACCGGTGCTGACGGGGCGTTTCGACAAGAACGATTACGTGCTGTTGTATCTGAAGCCCTTGTAGGAACTGATTGAGGCTGCGATCTTTTGCGCTTTCAGGAAAAAGATCGCAGCCTGCGGCAGCTCCTACAGGGATTTTTACCATGAGTTTTGTTGTACGCCGGGCGCGGCAGAATGATGCCGCCGCCCTCCCCGCCATCGAACGCTCGGCCGCCGAGCTGTTTCGCACAGATCCGACCCTCGCCTGGCTTGCCGACACCGACGTGGCCAGCGCCGCGCAACACCGCCAAGCCATCGACAATGCCTACGTCTGGGTCGCCGAAACCACCTCGGCGCAACTGGCAGGGTTTATCCGCGCGCTGGATGTTGGCAACCAACTGCACATTGAGGAACTGTCCGTCGGCCTGGTGTTTCAGGGTCAGAGCGTGGGCCGTCAACTGCTGCTGGCCGCGATTGAACATGCCCGCCGTGAGCAGATGCACGCCGTGACCCTGACCACGTTTCGCGACGTGCCGTGGAATGCGCCGTTTTATCAGCGGAAGGGGTTTGTGGAAGTCGCACCCGGTGAGCACGAAGCGCATTTGCTCGATGCTCTGCAGAAAGAAATCGAGCATGGCTTTGCCGCCGAGCGACGCTGCGCCATGCTCCTGCCCCTCGATTGATAACACCGCCAATCCCCTCTGTGGGAGCGGGCTTGCTCGCGAAGGCGGTGTGCCCGCTGATAACGATGCTGGATGTGCCGGCCCCTTCGCGAGCAAGCC